>NZ_JBFTJE010000010.1:0-194208 GCF_056395265.1 Cupriavidus sp. 10L43_2 | reverse complement strand
CCGCTGTCTATTTCATGGCGTTTGGCGATCTCACCATAGCCTGCCTGACCGTCCAGGTAGCTCTGGATAACTGTCAGCCTGAACTGCTCCGAGTACCGATACATGAAAACACCCCAAAAGTTGGTGTCCAACTTTTGGGGTGCAGTTCATTGCAGCGGGCATTTTCTTTTTGCAGGTTCGGACGGGGCAGGTCAGGCCGATGGCGGCAACTGGCCGTTCGGCGTGAGCCGGTCGATCAGCTCGGGCAGGCCCTCGCTGAGGCTGGCCGCCACGTCGTCCTGCGACATGCCCGTGGTTTCCGCCAGCGATTGCAGCGCCCCGCTGCCGCCGAGTGCGCCGCTCAGGTCCGCCGGGCTGACCGGCTCGTTGGCGCCGCCGCCAATCCACGAATCCACCTGCTGGCCGAGACCGGCCTGCGAGAGCATGTCGCGGAGCGCGCCGATGCCGCCCGTGGCCGCACCCATTGCCTGCGCGCTGCCGGTGGCCTCGCCCTGGCCGCCCAGCAGGCCGCCGAGCAGCGAGCCGAGGTCCATGCCGCCGGGCGCCGGCGCGCTGCCACCGCCCAGCATGCCGCCGAGCATCCCGCCCAATCCTCCAAGTCCACCCAGTCCGCCAAGCCCGCCCGCCGCGCCCGGATCGCTCGCGTCGGCCGGCGCCACGCTGCCATCGGCGCCCTGTGTCTTGTTGCGCATCGCCATCATGGCCAGCAGGCCGAGCGCGATCATCAGCTTCGGATTCATGCCGCCCCCGCCGGGCTGGCCATCTTCGCGTTGCCCGCCCAGTTGGCCGAGCACGCCGCCCAGCACGCTATCGAGTAGTCCCATCATCGACTCCTTTGGAGTTTGGAAGGTCAGAATCCGCCAAGTACGGCGTTCAGGGCCGCCAGGCAGGTCAGCCCGGCGGTTTCGGTACGAAGGATGCGCGGCCCCAGCGACACGCCCGTGAATCCGGCGCGGATCGCCGCCGCCTCTTCCTCGGGAGATAGCCCGCCTTCGGGGCCGATCACCAGCGTTACGCCCTGTTCGCGCCAGGCATCGCGGTGCGCGGCGGCCAACTCGGGCAGCGACGCCGACGCGCGTGGCGAAAGCAGCAGCCGCGGCGCACCTCCAGCCGGTTGGGCCGATGCCGCCAGCCACGCTTCCAAGGTAGCCAGCGGCGCCACGTCCGGCAAGCGGTTCCGTCCGCATTGCTCGCACGCGGCCTGCACAAGGGCCTGCCAGTGCGCCTGGCGGCGCGCGGCGCGGTCGCCCGACAGCCGCACGACCGAGCGCGCAGCCTGCAGGGGCTGGATCTCGGTGACGCCGAGTTCGACGGCTTTCTCGATGAGCCAGTCCATCTTGTCGCCGCCGGCCAGCCCCTGCGCCAGCGTCACGCGGTAGGGCAGTTCGGCCTCGGCCGGGTCGTGGCCGGCCACCTGCGCGGTGGCGTGCCGCTTGCCGATGTCCGCCAGCGTGGCCGCGTGGCTGCCGCCGCGGCCGTCGAACAGCGTGATGGCGTCGCCCGGGGCGAGGCGCAGCACCTGGATGTGACGCACCACGGCGTCGGGCAAGTCGAGCACGGCATCGGCAGTCAGTGCCGAGTCAATGAAAAAGCGAGGGGGCATCAGTCAGTCAGGAGTTGGCGGGCGCCTTGGCCGGGTCGAGGCGGGTGGCGAAGCCCCAGCGGTAGCCATCCGGGTCTTCGACCATGCAGTAGCGGTCGCCCCAGAACTGGTCGGCGGGCGGCATCACGCTGATGGCGCCGGCGGCGAGGGCCTGGGCGTAGATGGCGTCCACGTCGCCACAGTAGACATAGAAGGTCTGGGGGGCTTCCACGCCGAGCGAGCGCGGCGTGCGGGCGGTGCTGCCCCAGGCGCCTTCAGGCGCGAACATGACCACGAGTTCGCCCTGGTAGTGCATCTCGGCGTGGGTCGGCACGCCGTTTTCGTCGAGCACATGGCCGGCGGTGAAGCCGAACGCGCGGCTGTAGAAGTCGAGCGCGGCGCGACCACTGGCCACCGTGAGGTACGGGGTCAGCCAGGGCGTGTTGGACGGTCTGGGCATGATGGTCTCCGGATGGGCAGGCGTTTCCGGTGCATGTTACTTGGAGCCGCCGGCGCTGTCGAAGATCGCCTGCAGATGGCGCGGGTGCGTGAACAGCGTCGGATGGAGATCGGCGTGGTAGCAGCGCAGCGCGGACGCAAGCTGCCACTGGCGCAGGCGCGCGGCGATCTGGCTCGCGGGGCAGGCGGCGATGTCGAGTGCGTCGCTGGTCAGCGCGATCCCCCACAGCGCGCCGTAGGCCGGGATGAACGTGGCGAGCGGCGCCACATGGGCGAATAGTTCGCGCAGGCGCGCCAGCAGCAGCCGGGCTGTGTCGGGCCGGTGCAGCGGCGGGCCGAGGTGGATCGACATCGCCCCGCCCGGCGCCAGGCAGCGGCGCGCGGCCTGCAGGCCGTGGAGGGAGAAGAGGGCGGTGGCCGGGCTGCCATCGTCGGCTTCGGTCAGATCGAAGACGATCAGGTCGAAGCGCCGGCCGGCGCGGCCGAAGGCTTCCATCAGCCCGAGCGCGTCGCCGATGGCGATGTGCAGGCGCGGATCGTCGGGCTTGCCGGGCGCACTCAGGGCGCCCTGATGGATGCCCGGCAGCCATTCGCGCGCCAGGCGGACCACCTCGGCGTCCAGTTCGGCCACCACCACCTCGCGGATCGTGGGAATGCGCAGCAGTTCGAAGGCCGAGCCGCCGTCACCGCCGCCCACTACCAGCGCACTGCGCGGGCTGCCGTGCGCCGCGGCCATGGGATGGACCATCAATTCATGCTGGATCCAGGCGTCCGCTTCTGTGCTCATCACGCGGCCATCGAGCCGGAAGATGCGGCCAAATTGGGCGCTGTCGCCAATTTCGATCTGTTGATGGGCGGAACGTGACGCCGCAACCACATGGATATCGCCCAATGTGGCGCCTACGCCGGGTGCCAGCCATTCGGTCCAGCTTTGACGACCCCTTCGAGCCGTGCCCGGGCGTCCGGAAATACCCTCTGCTTCTGCTAAAATTGCGGTTTTCCCGCGCTCAGGTTCTCGCCGCATGTCTGCCCTCGCCCATCCCGCCACCAGCCCTTTCGCCTCGCAGCCCGCCAAATTGATGGCGGACGCCATCCGCGTGCTTGCCATGGACGCCGTCCAGCAAGCCAATTCCGGTCACCCCGGTGCACCGATGGGCATGGCGGATATCGCCGTGGCGCTCTGGGGCCGGCACCTGAAGCATAACCCCACGAACCCGCACTGGCCCGACCGCGACCGCTTCGTGCTGTCCAACGGCCACGGCTCGATGCTGGTCTACGCGCTGCTGCACCTGACCGGCTACGACCTGCCGATCGAGGAACTGCGCAACTTCCGACAACTGCACAGCAAGACCGCCGGCCACCCCGAGTACGGCATCACGCCGGGCGTGGAAACCACCACCGGCCCGCTGGGCCAGGGCATCACCAACGCGGTGGGCATGGCGCTGGCCGAGCGCCTGCTGGGCGAGGAATTCAACCGCCCCGGCTACGACATCGTCAACCATCACACCTATGTGTTCCTGGGCGATGGCTGCCTGATGGAAGGCATCAGCCACGAAGCCTGCTCGCTGGCCGGCACGCTCAAGCTGAACAAGCTGATTGCGATGTGGGATGACAACGGCATCTCGATCGACGGCGACGTGGTGCACTGGTTCGCCGACGACACCCCGAAGCGCTTCGAAGCCTACGGCTGGAACGTGATCCGTGGCGTGGACGGCCATGACGTGGTGGCCGTGGACAACGCCATCGCGCAGGCCAAGGCCAGCGACAAGCCGACCCTGATCTGCTGCCGTACGATCATCGGCAAGGGTGCCCCGAACAAGCAAGGCGGCCACGACGTGCACGGCGCCCCGCTGGGCGGCGCCGAAGTGCTGGCCACGCGCGAGGCGCTGGGCTGGACGCACGCCCCGTTCGAACTCCCGCAGGACGCCTACACCGCCTGGGACGCCAAGACCAACGGCAACGCGCTGGAGCGCGCCTGGAACGCGCTGTTCGAGTCGTACGCCGAAGTGCATCCGTATGAAGCCGGCGAATTCACGCGCCGTATGCGCGGCGAGCTGCCGGGCGCATTCGACGCCGCCGTGGACGCCTTCATCGCCAAGTGCGAGGAAAAGGCCGAAACGATCGCCACGCGCAAGGCCAGCCAGAACACCATCGAGGCCTTCGGCCCGGTGCTGCCCGAATTCCTGGGCGGCTCGGCCGACCTGACCGGCTCGAACCTGACCAACTGGTCGGGCAGCCAGGCCGTGCGCGTGGACGCCTGGGGCAACCACATCAACTACGGTGTGCGCGAGTTCGGCATGAGCGCCATCATGAACGGCATCACGCTGCATGGCGGCTACATCCCCTACGGCGCCACGTTCCTGACTTTCTCGGACTACAGCCGCAACGCGCTGCGCATGGCCGCGCTGATGCGGATCCGCTCGCTGTTCGTGTTCACGCACGATTCCATCGGCCTGGGCGAAGACGGCCCGACCCACCAGTCGATCGAGCACGTGGCCAGCCTGCGCCTGATTCCGAACATGGATGTCTGGCGTACCGCCGACACCACCGAGACCGCCGTGGCCTGGGCCGAGGCGATCCGCCGCGAGAACGGCCCGAGCTGCCTGATCTTCAGCCGCCAGAACCTGCCGTTCCAGCGCCGCGATGACGTCACGCGCGCCAATATCGCACGCGGCGGCTATGTGCTGCGCGATGGCACCAACCCGCGCACCAAGCGTCCGGACGCGGTGATCCTGGCCACGGGCTCCGAAGTGGGCCTGGCCGTGGGCGCCGCCGAGCAGCTGGCTGCCGATGGCGTGCACGTGCGCGTGGTATCGGTGCCGGCGACGACCGTGTTCGACAAGCAGGATGCCGCCTACAAGGTCAGCGTGCTGCCGGCTGGCGTGCCGCGCGTGGCAGTGGAGGCCGGCGTCAGCGACTTCTGGTGGAAGTACCAGGTCCAGGCGGTGGTCGGCATCGACACCTTCGGCGAATCCGCCCCGGCCGGCGTGCTGTTCAAGCACTTCGGCTTCACGGTGGAAAACGTCGCCGATACCGTGCGCGCCACGCTCGCCCAGTAATTCCCGCCCGCGCGGCAGCCGGTGCGACGCGCCGGTTGCGGCGCCGGCCCCGCTTTCATCGATCGCACTCTAGGAGATAGACATGACCATCAAGATCGGCATCAACGGCTTCGGCCGCATCGGGCGCATGGTATTCCGTGCCGCCGTGGCCAACTTCAAGGACGTTGAAGTGGTCGCCATCAACGACCTGCTCGAGCCCGATTACCTGGCCTATATGCTCAAGTACGACTCGGTGCACGGCCGCTTTGACGGCGAAGTGGCCGTGGACGGCAACACGCTGGTCGTGAACGGCAAGAAGATCCGCCTGACCGCCGTGAAGGACCCGGCCGAGCTGAAGTGGGGCGAGGTGGGCGCGGACGTGGTCATCGAATCGACCGGCATCTTCCTGACCAAGGAAGGCGCACAGAAGCACATCGACGCGGGCGCGAAGAAGGTGATCATGTCGGCGCCGTCGAAGGACGACACCCCGATGTTCGTGTACGGCGTGAACCACGCCTCGTACAAGGGCGAAGCGATCATCTCGAACGCCAGCTGCACGACCAACTGCCTGGCCCCGGTGGCCAAGGTGCTGAACGACAAGTGGGGCATCAAGCGCGGCCTGATGACCACGGTGCACGCCGCCACGGCAACGCAGAAGACCGTCGACGGCCCGTCGAACAAGGACTGGCGCGGTGGCCGCGGCATCCTGGAAAACATCATCCCTTCGTCGACTGGCGCTGCCAAGGCCGTGGGCGTGGTAATTCCGCAGCTGAACAAGAAGCTGACCGGCATGTCGTTCCGCGTGCCGACCTCGGATGTGTCCGTGGTCGACCTGACCGTCGAACTCGAAAAGTCGGCAACTTACGATGAAATCTGCGCCGAAATGAAGGCACAGAGCCAGGGCGCGCTGAAGGGCGTGCTGGGCTACACCGAAGACAAGGTCGTGGCGACGGATTTCCGTGGCGACGCGCGCACCTCGATCTTCGACGCCGAAGCCGGCATCGCGCTGGATGGCACCTTCATCAAGGTCGTGAGCTGGTACGACAACGAGTGGGGCTATTCGAACAAGTGCCTGGAAATGGCACGCGTGGTGGCCAAGTAATCGTCGCAGGCTGGACGAAGTACGATAAAAAACGCGCCTTCGGGCGCGTTTTTTTTATGGCTGCGAGGCGAGTGGCGGTAGCGGCTGGGCGTCGACGCCGTCGCCATCGACAATGAAATGGCCGCCGGCCACATGGTGGATGGTGCGCAGTGCATCGTGGCCGGCAAAGTGCCAGCGGCCCTCGCTGAACACGCGGCCGTCGGCATGCGCGGCCACCACTTCGCCGAGGAACAGGTCATAGCCGGCCTGGATGGCAGGTTCCGGCAGCAGCCGGCATTCGAGCCACGCGGCACAGCCCTCGAGCAACGGCGCACCGACGACATCGCCCTGGAAAGTCTGCAGTCCGTAGGCGGCGAACTTGTCGATCCCTTGCTGCTCGGAGATGGCCAGGCCAGAACTGGAGCCGAGGGCTTGCGTGACATCCACCTGGCTCACCGTCGGCACGTGCAGCGCGAATTCACCGCTGGCCTCGAGCAGTTGGCGCGTCCACGTGGCTTTGTCGAGCACCACGGCCACCTTCGGCGGTGCGAAGTCCAGCGGCATGGCCCAGGCCGCCGCCATGATGTTGCGCTGGCCGCCATGCGCGGCGCTGACCAGCACGGTCGGGCCATGGTTGAGCAGCCGGTAGGCTTTGGCGAGTTCGACGGGAAGGCGGTGGGACGTCATGGCGCGAAATCGGACGATTCTGAGTGAAAGATGCGGGCTTCCGCTCACTATACGCCGTCGGCGCAAAGGCTTCCGAGGCGTCTTTTGACATTATCTGTCGCTATCCAGTCAAATCCCGCCCAATCCGAGCCCTCGTAGTGCGAGAAATGATGAATTTGCTTTTCCCGGTAGTTTTTTTCTCTTACACTCGGAAGAATCTGTTGAACTCTGATGTGCAGCCAGTGAAAGTGGTGGGGCCATCTAAGCGTGGGCATAACAACCGGGCCTGATCATGGTGAATGTGGATACCAAGCTGCTGGTGATTTTCACCGAGCTGCTGAGCAAGCGAAACGCCACATATGTGGCGGAAAAGATGCATATGACCGCACCTGCGGTCTCGCATTCGCTTGGCCGCCTGCGCGAGATCTTCGACGATCCTCTTTTTATCCGCGTGCCTCACGGCCTTACGCCGACGCCGCGCGCGCTGGAACTGGGCCCCAAGATCCGCGACATGCTGGATCTCTGGTCGTCCATCAATGAAGGTGAAGTCGACGACTTCGACCCGGCTATCGCGACCGGCACCTTGAATATCGGCTTTGCCGCCGAACTGGGCGACACGGTCTTCAATCGTTTCATTCTCCGTATCAAGCAGATGGCGCCGGAACTGCACATCCGGCTAGTCGAATCCCATTCGTGGGAATCGGACGTCGCTTCGATGCGCGCCAACGAGCTGGACCTCGCATTTTCGCCATTCCCGACCCGGCATCCGGAGATCGTCGAGGAGATGGTGACGTCGTTGAACCTCTGGGTTTGCGCCCGCAAGGACCACCCGCTGCTCAAGACCGATTTGACGCTTGAGCAATACCTCGATTGCAGCCATATCTTCATGGCGCACTCGGGCGGCGCCGGCCGTCCGGCTCCGTCGCTGATTCCGCTCGATTACGCCCTGCAGCAACGAGGCCTCAAGCGCAATGCGACGCTGACGGTACATTCGTGGCGCGCCCAGGCCGAACTGGCTGCCCAGACTGACATGATCTTCACGGTCAACGCGCTGACCAAGGACATGGCCTGCGAGACCTACGGCCTCAAGGCCTTCCCGCTGCCGGCTGAGCTCAACACGATGCTGGGCCTGAACATGTTCTGGCACCGCAGCCGCAACACCCACCCCATGCTGGTGTGGGCGCGCGGCCTGTTCCGGCAAGTGGTAGCCGAGTTCGTCGGCGTCCAGGCTGTCACCCCGCGCGGCCTGCGTGTGGTGGAAGAGCAGGATCAGGATATTCCGCAGCCGTAATCGGACTCTGCAGCAAGCGGTTAAACGACTCGGGCGCCTTGTGCGCCCGAGTCGTTTTTCATTGTGGCTTCGCAAAGCGGCAGCAGTTTCGGACATGTCTCATATCCGGCCAGGTGATGCCCTGCTAGCGTGGTAATCCGCAACCAAGGCAGGGAGCATTGAATGGCGCAGGACATTTTCTTGAACCTCAGCGGCATCGCGGGCGAGTCCATCGACGCGACGCATTCTGGTGATATCGAAGTGCTCGAGTGGGCGTGGTCCGTCAGGCAACCCGCAAACATGCACGCAGGCAGCGGGGGCGGCGCCGGCAAGTGCGCCGTCGAGGATCTGACGTTTGACCACTATACGGATCGGGCCTCGCCCAATCTTGTCCAGTACTGCCTCACCGGCAAGCATATTGCCCGCGCCATCCTCGTCATGAGAAAGGCGGGCGGATCACCACTCGAATATCTGAAGATGACGATGGAGGACGTGCTGGTCACGCAGGTGGCTCCCGTCTACTACAACACCATGCGCGTGCCGAGGGAGCGCGTGGCGCTGTCGTTTTCGCGATTCCGGCAGGAGTATGTCTTGCAGAACGCGGGTGGCGGTAGTGCGGGGACGATAGGGGTGGGGTACGACGTCAAGGCCAATACGGTGATTTGAGGAGAGGTCATGTTGCTTATATCGAAGAGCGGCATCGTTGACGCCGAGCGGGTCAAGGTGAAGATCTTTCCAGGATTGGAGAGAACCCCCATGCTCAAGGTCAACGGGATAGTGGTCCACCAAACGAACTCTTCCACATCGGGCAGTACGTTCGCGCATTATCAGAAGGCGGGAGCGCATGGCGCGCATTTTCTGATCGACAAGGATGGGACGATATACCAGACCGCATCCGTGTATAAGCGTACCAACCATGTTGGCTGGCTTAAATCACGCTGCCTGGAAACCAGGCAGTGTGCGCCTGCCGAATTTCGGGATGCGCAGAGAATCAAGGGGATCAAGAAGCTCTCCGCGTATGAGCACAAGAAAGAGTCTCCAGCGCGATATCCGGGCAACAATGACTCAATCGGAATTGAAATCGTTGGCCGGGAAATCGGTAAAGTCGAGGGATATGAGGCCGTCAACGAAGCGCAAAATAGATCGTTGCGTTGGCTAGTCAGGGAGCTCGCCGAAACGTTGGGAGTGTCGATGCGCGAAGTGCACAAGCACCCCGACATATCCTACAAAAAGCCGTCGGAAGCGAGGTCGGCGAAATGGCAGGACTGAGAAACGCCGCACTAGCGCTATGTCTCTTGAGTGGGCTAGCAACTCATTCTTACGCTAGAGACGTTAAGAAGGTCGTTGTGGAGAGCGTCGGCCTGAGCGATATAGAGGGGGTTGCCGAGGAGGCCTGCAAAGCGTTTAAGCCAACCGCTTCTCAGATCCGGGCGTATTTCTCAAGAGCTTATCCAGTTGACGGATTCTGGTCGACTAATAAATTCTATTCTCCGTGCCATGCGAAAGGCTCTGTGGAATTTTCCGACGGAAATGCGGGGCGGTGGATCCTGACGTCCAGTGGCATCGCCGAGTTGACGTGGAACCTAAGCGGGCGGGTAGTGCTATATCACGAGAAAAATGGGTGGAGCGACCCATTTCGAGGCATGTACGATGGGCCGGAGCAATAGCGCGGCCGAGGGGAGGCGAGGGGGCAACGACTCGATCTAGCCTCCCAAATAAAAAAACCGGCGCCGAGGCGCCGGTTTTTGTTGCCTGCTCGCTGGGTCATGGCCCGCGGCGGCTTATCGTTTGGGTCTGTGGGGACAGTCGTTCTTGGTGCAGTTGCCGTACAGCGACAATGCGTGTTCCTGCAGTGCAAAGCCGCGCTCGCGCGCAATGCTTTGCTGGCGTTGCTCGATGTCGGAGTCGAAGAATTCCTCGACCCGGCCGCAATCGAGGCACACCAGGTGATCATGGTGCTTGCCTTCGTTGAGTTCGAAGATCGCCTTGCCTGATTCGAAGTTGTTGCGCGACAGCAGACCCGCCTGCTCGAATTGGGTCAGGACGCGATATACCGTGGCGAGACCGATATCCATGTGCTCGTTGAGCAGGATGCGGTACACGTCTTCGGCGCTCAGGTGGCGCTGTTCACTGGTCTGGAAGATCTCGAGGATCTTGAGGCGGGGGACGGTCGCCTTCAGGCCGATGTTTTTGAGGTCCGCCGGACTCGGCATAGGCGTGACTCCCTAGAGTACAATGTCTGGATAGTTGAATCATAAGGGTTTTGGCGACAAAAGTCGCCCCGGTGCCACGGCCTGTACCGGACCCGGCACTATCCTTTCCCGTCTGAAAGCGAGATCCATGCGTTCATTCCGTACGACCGCCATGCGCCTGCCGCTGGTGTCTTCCCTGCTGGCGGCCGCCGTGCTGGCCGGCGCCTGCTCGGCCTATGACAGCACGTCGCGCAAGGTGGCCGACGCCATCACGCCGTATCGTATCAATATCGTACAGGGCAATTTCGTCTCGCGTGAGGCAGCGTCGCAGTTGCGCGAAGGCATGACGCGCGATCAGGTCCGCTTCCTGCTGGGCACGCCGCTCTTGACCGACGTTTTCCACGGCAATCGCTGGGATTACGTGTTCTCGTTCCGCCGCGGCAGCACGCCAGTCGTGCAGCAGCGCCGCTACACGGTGTTCTTCGATGGCGACAAGCTGGTCAAGTTTGGCGGGGACGAACTGCCGTCCGAATATGAGCTGATCGCCGAAATCGACGGGATGAAGGCAGCCCTGCGCAACCAGACGCCGGGCAAGATCGTGACGAGTTCGAGCAGCGCACCGGCTGACGCCCCGGCCACGCCGGCACCGGCCGCACCGGCAGGCGCTGCCGATAGTGCCGCCCCCGTGCCGCCGACCGCCGCGCCGGCCCCCGAAGCCGCCCCGGCTCCGGCCACCCCGCCAGCCACGCCCACGCCCGACACGTCCGCCAAACCGGCAAGCTGACCGGCACGCGGCCCGTTGCGGGCCGCGCCCGGACGCCATGCCGCCTCGCCGCCCCGGCCGGGCGGCGCCCCTTCCCCCGACATCGCACAATCACCATGAATATTGCAATCGCAGGCGCTTCCGGCCGCATGGGCCGCATGCTCATCGAACATGTGCTGAATACCGACGGCGTGACGCTGACCGGCGCGCTCGACGTGCCCGGCGCCGCCGCGCTGGGCCAGGATGCCGGGCTATTCCTGGGCCGCGCCACGGGTGTGACGATTTCGTCCGATGTGGACGCCGTGCTCGGCGCCGCCGACTGCCTGATCGACTTTACGCGCCCCGAAGGCACGCTGGCCCACGTGGCGGCGGCGCGCCGGCTCGGCAAGAAGATGGTGATCGGCACCACGGGCTTCGACGCCGCCGGCAAGCAGGCGTTGGCGGACGCTGCCAAGTCGATCGCCATCGTCTTCGCCGCGAACATGAGCGTGGGGGTGAACGCCACCTTCAAGCTGCTGGAAGTGGCGGCAAAGCTACTTTCGACCGGCTATGACATCGAGATCATCGAAGCCCACCATCGTCATAAAGTGGACGCGCCATCGGGCACGGCGCTGGCCATGGGCGAGGTGGTTGCCGGCGCGCTGGGCCGCAGCCTGGACGATTGCGCCGTCTACGCCCGCGAAGGCCATACCGGCCCGCGCGACGCCAACAGCATCGGCTTTGCCACCGTGCGCGGCGGCGATATCGTCGGCGATCACACCGTGATGTTCGCCGGCATTGGCGAGCGCATCGAGATCAGCCACAAGTCGTCGAGCCGCCAGTCGTACGCCGATGGCGCCGTGCGCGCGGCGCGCTTCCTGGCCGACAAGCCGGCCGGCCTGTTCGACATGCAGGACGTGCTGGGCCTGAAGTAAGCCCGGCACACGCCAAAAATTGCCGAAAATGGCCCGCCGCGTGGCCATTTTCAGACTTTTCGCCGTCCGTGGCGGGTGTCCGCCACGGTTATAATCGGCTCTTTCGCAAATCGGTCCGCCCGGCACCCCAGGTGCGCGCGGAACGCCGTCCCCGATCCGACGTCCTGATCCGTCGTACCAAACATGCAAGACAAATATCTTCCTTCCGCCGTTGAACAAGCCGCCCAGCAGCACTGGCAGGCCACCGAAGCCTACAAGGTGGCCGAGCACGCTGTGGGTCCCGACGGGAAGGAGAAGTCGAAATTCTACGCCTGCTCGATGCTGCCGTACCCGTCGGGCAAGCTGCACATGGGTCACGTGCGGAACTACACGATCAACGACGTAATGGCGCGCTACCTGCGCATGAACGGCCACAACGTGCTGATGCCGATGGGCTGGGACGCGTTCGGCATGCCGGCCGAGAACGCCGCGCTGAACAACCACGTGGCGCCAGCCGCCTGGACCTACGACAACATCGCTTACATGAAGAAGCAGATGCAGTCTATGGGCCTGGCGATCGACTGGTCGCGCGAGGTGGCAACCTGCAGCCCGGACTACTACCGCTGGAACCAGTGGCTGTTCCTGAAGATGCTGGAAAAGGGCATCGCCTACCGCAAGACCGGCACGGTCAACTGGGACCCCGTGGACCAGACCGTGCTGGCGAACGAGCAGGTCATCGACGGGCGCGGCTGGCGCTCGGGCGCGGTGGTGGAAAAGCGCGAAATTCCGATGTATTACCTTCGGATTACCGATTATGCGGACGAGTTGCTCGGTGATCTGGATGCGCTGGGCTGGCCCGAGCGCGTCAAGGTCATGCAGCAGAACTGGATCGGCAAGAGCACCGGCGTGCGCTTCGCGTTCCCGCACAAGATTTCGGGCGCGGACGGCAAGCTCGTCAATGACGGCAAGCTGTACGTGTTCACGACCCGTGCCGACACSATCATGGGCGTGACGTTCTGCGCCGTGGCCGCCGAGCACCCGCTGGCTACCCTGGCCGCGGCGAACAACCCGACGCTGGCCGCCTTCATCGACGAATGCAAGCACGGTTCGGTCATGGAAGCCGACATGGCGACCATGGAGAAGAAGGGCATGCCGACCGGGCTCCAGGTCGAGCACCCGCTGACCGGCGAGCCGGTGGACGTCTGGGTCGGCAACTATGTGCTGATGAGCTACGGCGACGGCGCCGTGATGGGCGTGCCGGCGCACGACGAGCGCGACTTCGCGTTCGCGAACAAGTACCAGCTGCCGATCCGGCAGGTGGTGGACGTCAAGGCCCAGCCGTTCTCCACCGAAGCGTGGCAGGAATGGTACGGCGACAAGGAAGCCGGCAAGCTGGTCCACAGCGGCAAGTACGATGGCCTGGGCTATCAGGCCGCCGTCGACGCCATCGCGGCCGACCTCGCCGCCAAGGGCCTGGGCGAGAAGAAGGTGACCTGGCGCCTGCGCGACTGGGGCATCTCGCGCCAGCGCTACTGGGGCACGCCGATCCCGTTGATCCATTGCGATGCCTGCGGCGTGGTGCCGGTGCCCGAGCAGGACCTGCCCGTGGTGCTGCCGGAAGACCTCGTGCCGGACGGCACCGGCAATCCGCTGAACAAGGACCCGCGCTTCCTGAACTGCACGTGCCCGTCCTGCGGCAAGCCCGCGCGCCGCGAGACGGACACGATGGATACGTTCATCGACTCGTGCTGGTACTACATGCGCTACACGTGCCCGGACGCCCCGACGATGGTCGACGCCCGCAACGACTACTGGATGCCGATGGACCAGTACATCGGCGGCATCGAGCACGCGATCCTGCATTTGCTGTACGCSCGCTTCTGGACCAAGGTCATGCGCGATATGGGCCTGGTCAAGTTCAGCGAGCCGTTCACGAACCTGCTGACGCAGGGGATGGTGCTCAACGAGACCTATTACCGCGAGGACGCCTCCGGCAAGAAGCACTGGTACAACCCGGCCGAGGTGGACGTGCGGACCGACGAGCGCGGCCGCCCGCTGGGTGCCACGCTGAAGGCGGACGGCCAGCCGGTGGTGATCGGCGGCGTGGAGAAGATGTCGAAGTCGAAGAACAACGGCATCGACCCGCAGGCGCTGATCGACCAGTACGGCGCCGACACGGCGCGCCTGTTCGTCATGTTCGCCGCGCCGCCCGAGCAGCAGCTCGAGTGGAGCGGTTCGGGCGTGGAGGGCGCGTCGCGCTTTCTGCGCCGCGTGTGGAACTTCGCCCATGCCAACGCGCAGGCGATTCGTGACGGCGCCGGCACGGCGTTCACGGCCGATGACGCCGCGCTGCGCCGCGACCTGCACGGCGTGTTGAAGCAAGCGAATTACGATTATCAGCGCATCCAGTACAACACCGTGGTCTCGGCCACGATGAAGATGCTGAACGCGCTGGAAGACGCTAAGGGCGCCTCGCCGGCCGCGCGCCGCGAGGGCTTCGGCATCCTGCTGCGCGTGCTGTATCCGGTGGTGCCGCACGTTACGCACGCGCTGTGGCAGGAGCTGGGCTACGCCGAGCAGGGCGGCGACCTGCTGGACGCCGCCTGGCCGCAGGTGGACGAAGCCGCGCTGGTGCGTAGCGAGATCGAACTGGTGCTCCAGGTGAACGGCAAGGTCCGTGGCAGCCTGACGGTGCCGGCCGATGCCGATCGCGCCGCCATCGAGGCCACGGCCGCCGCGAGCGAGATCGTGGCGAAGTTCGCCGCCGGCGCCGCGCCCAAGAAGATCGTGGTTGTGCCGGGCCGACTCGTCAACGTGGTGCTCTGAGGCGCCCGGAAACAAGGGAATTGCGAAGCATGGACGGAATCAACACAGGACGTCGCAGGGTGCTGGCCGCGATGGCGGCAGCCGGCTTGCTGGCCGGCTGCGGCTTTCACATGCGCGGCAACGCCGACTTCGCGTTCAAGCGACTCTATATTGGGCTTCCGGCCAATTCGCTGATGGGATCGGACCTGCGCCGCAACATCCGCAATGGCTCGGACACGCAGATCGTCGATGATCTGAAGGAAGCCGACGCGATTCTCGATGTGCTGGGTGACACCCGCGGCAAGTCGATCCTGTCGATCACGACCGAGGGCGTGGTGCGCGAATACCGGTTGACGCAGCGGTTCAGCTTCCGCCTGCGCGACCCGGCCGGCAAGGAACTGATTCCGCCGTCGCAACTGGTCCTGACCCGCGACCTGACCTACAACGAAGCCAACACGCTGGCCAAGGACTACGAGGAGCAGCAGCTCTATCGCGACATGCAGCGCGATATCGTCCAGCAGCTGATGCGCCGCCTGGCCTCGGTCAAGGCCATCTGAGAGCGGCTAGACTCCGCCCCGCACCGCGATGCAACTGAAGCTCGACGGACTCGACGCGCACCTGAAGCAGGCCCAGGCCAAGGGCATGGCGCCGCTGTACGTCGTGCATGGCGACGAACACCTGCTGGTGCTCGAAGCGGTAGACCGGCTGCGCCGCACCGCGCGCGAGGCCGGTTTTTCCGAGCGGGACGTGCTCGTGGCCGAGCGCGGCTTTCACTGGAGCCAGCTGGTCGAGGCCCAGCAGTCGATGTCGCTGTTCGGCGACCGGAAAATCGTGGAATTGCGGATCCCGACCGGCAAGCCCGGCAAGGATGGCGGCGAGGCGCTGCGCGCCGTGGCGGCCCAGCCGTCGCCGGACGTGGTGATGCTCGTCACGCTGCCCCGGCTTGATTTCGCCACATCCAAGTCAGCGTGGTTCCAGGCGCTGGAGTCCGCCGGGGTATCGATCAAGGTCGATGCCGTGGACCGCACGCGGCTGCCGGCCTGGGTTGGCGAGCGGCTGGGATTGCAGCAGCAGCGCGTGGAACCGGGCGAGGCCGGGCGCCGCGCGCTCCAGTTCATCGCCGACAAGGTGGAAGGCAACCTGCTCGCCGCCCACCAGGAAATCCAGAAGCTCGGCCTGCTGTACCCGCCCGGCGTGCTTACCTTCGACCAGGTGCACGACGCGGTGCTCAATGTGGCCCGTTACGACGTCTTCAAGCTGTCCGAGGCGATGCTCGGCGGCGACGTGCCGCGCCTCACGCGCATGCTCGAAGGGCTGCGCGGCGAGGGCGAGGCCACGGTGCTGGTGCTCTGGGCGCTGACCGAGGAAATTCGCGTATTATCCAAAGTCCGGCAAGGGCTGGCGGCCGGCAAGCCGGCGGGCGTGCTGATGCGCGAATTGCGCGTCTGGGGCCCACGCGAGCGGTTGGTGCCGCAGGCCGCGCAGCGGTTGGCGCTGCCGCAGCTGGAAGCCGCGCTGGCCATGGCCGCCCGGCTGGACCGGCAGGTCAAGGGCCTATCCGACCTGCCAGGCGCAGGCGGCCTGGGCGGCAGCCTCCCGGCCGAGCCATGGGATGGCCTGCTGCAACTGGCGCTGATGATCGCGCGCCCGGCCTGAGTTTCCGATCGACCGGTCGCCTGACCTACCCGCACGACACCGGCCCCCGGGCCCCCGAGACACTACTACGCAGTCGAGCCAGGAACGCCTGGACACCATCATGACCGAGTTCGATCTCAACGCTTACATGGACCGCGTTGGCCAGCAGGCCCGCGCGGCGTCGCGCGCGATGGCGCGGGCCACCACGGCCGACAAGAACCGCGCGCTGCTGACCATCGCCGCCGCCATCCGCCGGGATGCCGACAAGCTCAAGGCCGTGAATGCGCGCGATGTGGAGCGTGCCCGGGCCAACGGCCAGGACGCCGCGTTCGTGGACCGCCTGACGCTGTCCGACAAGGCCATCGACACGATGGCGGCCGGGCTGGAGCAGATCGCCGCGCTGGCGGACCCGATCGGCGAGATCACCAATATGAAGTTCCGCCCGACCGGCATCCAGGTCGGTCAGATGCGCGTACCGCTGGGCGTGATCGGCATCATCTATGAGTCGCGCCCGAACGTGACCATCGACGCCGCGGCACTGTGCCTGAAGTCCGGCAACGCCACGATCCTCCGCGGCGGCTCCGAAGCCATCGAGTCGAACACGGCACTGGCCGCGCTGGTGGCGGAAGGGCTTTCGTCGGCCGGGCTGCCGGCCGAGGCCGTGCAGGTCATCGAGACCACCGACCGCGCCGCCGTGGGCCGGCTGATCACGATGACGGAATATGTCGACGTGATCGTGCCGCGCGGCGGCAAGAGCCTGATCGCGCGCCTGATGGAAGAGGCCCGCGTGCCGATGATCAAGCACCTGGACGGCATCTGCCACGTCTACATCGACACCGATGCGGACCTGGACAAGGCCATCCGCGTGGCCGACAACGCCAAGACGCAGCGCTACGCGCCGTGCAACACGATGGAAACGCTGCTGGTGTCGCGCGACATCGCCGCCGCCGTGCTGCCGCCGTTGGCCAGCATCTATCAGGAGAAAGGCGTGGAGCTGCGCGTCTGCGCCGCCACGCGCGCCACGCTGGAAGCGGCCGGCTTCGGCAAGCTGGTCGATGCCACCGAGGAGGACTGGCGCCTCGAATACCTGGCGCCGGTGCTGGCCATCCGCACCGTGGACGGGCTCGACGCGGCCATCGACCATATCAATACCTATGGCTCGGCCCACACCGATTCGATCATCACCGAGAACTACACCGCCGGCATGCGATTCCTGCGCGAGGTGGATTCGGCCAGCGTGATGATCAACGCCTCCACGCGCTTCGCCGATGGTTTCGAATACGGCCTGGGCGCGGAGATCGGCATTTCCAACGACAAGCTCCACGCACGCGGCCCGGTCGGGCTGGAGGGGCTGACTTCGTTGAAATACGTCGTATTCGGGCACGGGGAAATCCGGACCTGAGGATTGCCGGCCACGCTTCTTAAAAACGCCAAAACAACGTCCACCACCAATGCTCTGGGTCAAGTCGTTCCATATCGTCTTTGTCGTGTCGTGGTTCGCGGGGCTGTTCTACCTGCCGCGCATCTTCGTCAACCTGGCGATGGAGACCGATCCGGCCGGCGTGCAGCGGCTGCTGCTGATGGCGCGCAAGCTGTTCCGGTTCATGACCATGCTGGCCGTGCCGGCCGTGGTGTTCGGGCTGTGGCTGTACCTCGGCTATGGCATCGGACGCGGCACGGGGCAGGGCTGGATGCACGCCAAGCTGGCGCTGGTGCTGGTGCTGATCGGCTACCACCACGGCTGCGGCGTGCTGTTGCGCAAGTTCGAGCGGAGCGCCAATGCGCGCTCGCACACGTTCTATCGATGGTTCAACGAAGTGCCGGTGCTGGTGCTGCTGGCTATCGTGATCCTCGTGGTCGTGAAGCCGTTTTAAGCGATCTACGATTCAGCGTTCTCCCCCAAAGCCTTACATGAGGTCATGATGAGCAAGCAGGTCGAGTACTTCCTGGCGCCGCAGTCCCCGTTTACCTACCTCGGACATGCCCGCTTCGTCGACATCGCCAACCGCCATAACGCCCAGGTGCTGCTGAAGCCGGTGGATCTTGGCAAGGTGTTCGCGGTGTCCGGCGGCGTGCCGCTGGCGCAGCGTCCGCCGCAGCGCCAGGCATACCGGCTGGTGGAACTCGAGCGTTGGAGCCAGTTCCTGAACATGCCGATGCATCTGCATCCGACGTTCTTCCCGGTGTCCGGCGATGCCGCCGCCCGGCTGATCATCGCCGCGCAACTGGCGCACGGCACGGCGCGCGCGCTGGAGTTGACCGGCGCCATCTGCCGGGGCGTGTGGGCGGACCAGCGCAATATCGCCGATGCGGCCACGCTGGCGCTGATCGCGGACGAGGCCGGCCTGGACGGCGCCAATCTGCTCAAGGCCAGCGAGGGTCAGGCCGTGCAGGCCGCCTACGCGCAGAATACGCAGGACGCGCTCTCGGCCAACGTGTACGGCGCCCCGTGGTTCGTGCTGGATGGCCAGCCGTACTGGGGCCAGGACCGCCTCGATTTCCTGGACCGCGCCCTGGCCGCCGACTAGCGGTCCGCCGCGCGGTCCGCTACGCTAGTCTCACTCCCGTCCGCCACGGCGGACGTTTTTGTTTGCAGGATGTTCTTCCCATGACCCAAGCCTTCTTTGCTCCTTGCCCGCGTGGCCTGGAATCCGCCCTTGCCGAGGAACTGCGGGAAATCGCCCAGTATCCGGCCGTGGTGGCCGCCGCGCCGTTCCAGGTGCATCGCGAGGTGCCGGGCGGCGTGCCGTTCTCGGGCGAGATGGCGGCGGCCTATGCCGTCAACCTGCACTCGCGCATCGCCAGCCGCGTGCTGCTGYGCGTGGCGCAGCGCGGCTACCGGCATGAGGACGATGTCTACGCGCTGGCCCGCCAGCAACGCTGGGATCAGTGGTTTTCGCCGGATGAGTCGCTGCGGGTGGACATCACCGCGCACAAGTCACCGCTGCACAGCCTGAACTTCACCGCGCTGCGCGTGAAGGACGGTGTTTGCGATGCCATGCGCGAGGCGCTCGGCGACCGTCCCAGCGTCGATACGGTCAGCCCGGATGTGCGGATTTATGCGCATTTGACCGAGTTCGACTGCACGCTCTACCTCGACACCACCGGCGAGCCGCTGTTCAAGCGCGGCTGGCGCATGGAGAAGGGCGAGGCGCCGCTCAAGGAAAACCTCGCCGCCGGCATCCTGCGGCTGGCGGGATGGGTGCAGGGCCAGACCGACCGCCCGTTCTTTGATCCGATGTGCGGCAGCGGCACGTTCCTGGTGGAGGCGGCGCAGGTGGCGCTGGGCCTCCCGCCGGGCGGGGCGCGGACCTTCGCGTTCGAATGGCTCAAGGGCATGGACAACAAGGCCTGGCAGGCCCTGCGCGCCGATGCGCAACGCGCCAAGGAGGCGGCGGCCAAGGGCGTGGCGGCGCTGGAGATCGCCGGATCGGACATTTCCACGGACATGCTGACCATGGCGGACGCCAACTGGCAGCGCGCCGGGCTGCCGGGCGAGGTGCCCCTGAAGCAGGTGGATGCGCGCTTTGTGCAGCCACCGTTCGCCACGCCGGGCGTGATGCTGATGAATCCGCCCTATGGCGAGCGGATCGCCGTGCGCGGCGAGCAGCGCCGGGGCGCACTGCCCGAGGCCCCGCGCGACGAGGCCGAGGAGGCCGCCGCGAACCAGTTCGCCAGCGCCTTCGCTACCACCTTGAAGCAACACTTCGCGGGCTGGCAGGCGTGGGTGTTCACGGGCGACCTGAGTATGCCGAAGCGCCTGCGGCTCAAGGAATCGCGCCGCACGCCGCTCTACAACGGCAATATCGAATGCCGGCTGTTCCGCTTCGACATGGTGCGCGGCGGCAACCGCAAGGAAGGCGGGGAAGCGCCGAAGGAATAAGGGGGATGCGGGACGGTCAGGCTTATGCCTGCTTGTTCCGGCCCGTCAGCGCCTCGGGGTTGCGGGCGAAATCGCTCAGGAACCCCTGCAGGCTCACCACCGGCTCCTGGAGCAGGTGGCGCGGCAGGTCGAACAGCGCGTAGAAATATTCCTCGCGCCCTTCGCACCGCTCGGCCGGCAGGCAGTATTGCTCCCAGTCGGCGCACGCCGGCGTGTACATGCCGTTGCCGGGCCAGAAGAACGGCACGATGCGGCCCTCCCGCAGCCCTTCGATCAGCGTGGCCGGCGCCTCGTAGGCTTCGGCCGACTCCACCTGGCTCATCAGCCCGGCGCGCGTCTCGATCACCATCAGCGTGGCATGTCCCTGCGCCGTCAGCAGCAGGATGCCCACCGGATTCGGATACAGGTAGTACTCGACGAAGCCATAGCGCGCGGCGGTCTGGCGCACGCGGTCGGCCATCACCGGATCGGACAGGAACGCGTACGAGTGCCGCGTGAGCAGGTCGCGCAGCGTGCGCGAGATTGCCGCGAAATACTGTTGCTGGAGTGCGTCGATTTCCTGGTCGAGCCGCGCCACCATGTTCGGATCGTGCTTCTTCACATAGCGGTCGATCAGCCCATGGTTGAAGCCTTGCACCGCAATGCTTTCGTCGGCGGTGCCGGTCAGCAGGATGGTCTTGCACGGCAGGTCCTGCAGCGCCTGGCAGAACTCGAGGCCATCCATCTGCGGCATCGAGTAGTCCACCACGATCACCCCGGGCTGCATGAAGCGATGGATGTCGTGGACCTGGCGATAGATGCGGTCCACGTCGAGTTGCACGGTGCGCCGCTCGCTCAGGAAGGTCAGGTCGTCGTGGGTCACGCGCACGGGCAGGAAGGCCGGATGCCGGGTGGCATAGGCTTCGCGGATCCATGTCAGTGCCTCGCGCGGGTCGGTGAAGCTCACCACGGCGCGCGACGCGTCCATCTGGAATGCCAGGCTGTCGATAAACGATTTGCTGTCGTCCACCAGCACCGTCAGGACGGGGTGATGGAAGACCGACAGGTTCCTGTCATGCGGGCTGAATGTCATGGTGCGATCTACGCTGCGRCCGGCAGCGAATGAAGAGCGAGGGTTTGGGGGCCGTGGCAAGCCAGTATAGCGCGCGGATGGGTCCACGCAATGTTGCCGCACCAAAGGAGGCCAAAAGCAAACGGCCGGCGTTGGTTGCCGGCCGCATGTCTTCGATTTCGTTGATTTCAGGTCTTCACGCCGCTTTAATCACCGAGGGTTTCCGGCCTGATTGTCAGTCGGATTCCGATTCCGATTCGGATTTGCGTTCCGCGGTGTCCGGCCTTATTCCACGGCCTTGAACATGTCCTCGACCACCTTCTTGGCATCGCCGAACACCATCATGGTCTTGTCCATATAGAACAGCTCGTTGTCCAGGCCCGCGTACCCGGCCGCCATCGAGCGCTTGTTCACGATGATGGTCTTGGCCTTGTACGCCTCCAGGATCGGCATGCCGGCGATGGGCGACTTCGGATCGGTCTTGGCGGCCGGGTTGACCACGTCGTTGGCGCCCAGCACCAGCACAACGTCGGCCTGCCCGAACTCGCTGTTGATGTCCTCCATCTCGAAGACCTGGTCGTACGGCACCTCGGCTTCCGCCAGCAGCACGTTCATATGGCCCGGCATGCGGCCCGCCACGGGGTGGATCGCGTACTTTACGATCACGCCCTTGTCGTGCAGCTTCTCGGTCAATTCTTTAAGTGCATGCTGAGCGCGGGCCACCGCCAGGCCGTAGCCGGGCACGATGATCACGGTTTCGGCATTGCCCATCAGGAACGCGGCGTCGTCGGCCGAGCCGGACTTCACGTTGCGCTGGGCCTGCGCGCCGGCCGGGCCGGCTGCCGCCGCGTCGCCGCCGAAGCCGCCCAGAATCACGTTGAAGAACGAGCGGTTCATCGCCTTGCACATGATGTACGAGAGGATGGCACCGGACGAGCCGACCAGCGAGCCGGCGATGATCAGCATCGGATTGTTCAGCGAGAAGCCGATGCCCGCCGCCGCCCAGCCCGAGTACGAGTTCAGCATCGAGACCACCACAGGCATGTCCGCGCCGCCGATCGGGATGATGATCAGCACGCCCAGCACGAAGGCCAGCGCCAGCATGATGAGGAACGGCAGCCACGCCTGCGACAGGAAGAAGATGATGCCGAAGCCGAACATCGCCACGGCCAGCAGCAGGTTCAGCCAGTGCTGGCCCGGGAACACCACCGGGGCGCCCTGGAACAGCCGGAACTTGTAGCGCCCCGCCAGCTTGCCGAAGGCGATCACCGAGCCCGAGAACGTGATGGCGCCGACGAAGCAGCCGATGAACAGTTCGATCCGGTTGCCGGTGGGAATCAGGTGCGAGCCAGCCGGCGCGATGCCGAACGCAGCCGGCTCCGCCACGGCGGCCACGGCGATGAACACCGCCGCGAGACCGATCAGCGAGTGCATCGCCGCCACCAGTTCCGGCATCTTGGTCATCTCGACCTTGCGCGCCACATAGGCGCCGATGCCGCCACCGACGACCAGCGCGCCGAAGATCAGCGCCAGGCCCGTGCCCACCGACGACTGGGCCGTGCCCGCCGCCAGGAACTCCTCCTYGAGCTTGACGATCAGCGCCAGCGTGGTCACCACGGCGATGGCCATGCCGATCATGCCGAAGGTGTTGCCCTTGCGGGCCGAAGCGGGGTGGGACAGGCCCTTGAGCGCCTGGATGAAGCAGACCGAGGCCACGAGGTACAGCAGCGTGACGAGGTTCATGCTGACGAGTCCGGTCATCGTGCCCCCTCCTTGCCAGCCAGCTTCTTCGGTTCCTTCTTCTTGAACATCTCCAGCATGCGCTGGGTCACGAGGAAGCCGCCGAACACGTTGACGGCCGCCAGCGCCACCGCCAGCGTGCCCATGACGCGGCCCACGCTGCCTTCCGTGAGGCCGGCCGCCAGCATGGCGCCGACGATGATGATGGCCGAGATCGCATTGGTCACGGCCATCAGCGGGGTGTGCAGGGCCGGCGTTACCGTCCAGACCACGTGGTATCCCACGTAGATTGCCAGCACAAAGATGATCAGGTTGATCACCGTGTGGTTCACCATCTCCATCGACTTCTCCTCGTTGCTTTCGAATTCTTCGTGCTTCGTATCGATGTGGGACTGCAGGGCCGGCACCGCCACCGCGCCGGGCGGCTCGCCCCGGGCGCGGCTATCGCAAAAAATCCAGAAAGATCAGTCGATCTTCTTGATTTCCTTGATGCGGTTCTTCTCGTCCACCAGGATGACCTTGGGCTTATAGGTCTTCACTTCCTCGTCGCTCATCGGTGCGTAGGTGCAGATGATCAGGTGGTCGCCCAGGTGCGCGCGGCGCGCGGCGGCGCCGTTCAGCGAGATCTCGCCGCTACCGCGTGCACCCTTGATGATGTACGTGGAGAAGCGCTCGCCGTTCTGTACGTTGTACAGCTCGATCTTTTCGAACTCCTTCATGTCGGCAGCGTCGAGAAGATTCTCGTCGATGCCGCACGATCCCTCGTAATGGAGGTCCGCCTGCGTCACGGTGACACGGTGGAGCTTGGCGCGGAGCATGTTGCGTTGCATGGGTGATACGTCCTTGGTTGAGGCTGGGTGGGCCGTCCGCCGGTGTGTCCTGGCGTGGCGGCTCCGGTTGGGAATCTAGGCGGCCTGCCTGACGAGCTGGCCGTCCTTGCACATCAGGCAGGCGGCGACGATGTCGTCCTCAAGGTTGAGCGTGTAGCGCGCATCCTTGTCGACGATCAGCTTGAGGAAGTCGAGCACGTTGCGCGCGTAGAGCGCCGAGGCGTCCGCGGCGACCATGCCGGCCAGGTTGGTGTAGCCGATCAGGACCACGCCGTGGCGTTCCACGACCTCGTCGGCCACGGTCAGCGGGCAGTTGCCGCCCTGGGCGGCGGCCAGGTCGACCACTACCGAGCCGGGCTTCATCTGCTTGACAGTGTCTTCCTGCAGCAGCACGGGCGCCTTGCGGCCCGGGATCAGCGCGGTGGTGATGACGATGTCGGCCTGCGTGGCGCGCTGGTGGACCAGTTCCGCCTGGCGGCGCATCCAGTCGGCCGGCATGGGACGGGCGTAGCCGCCCACGCCCTGGGCGATCTCGCGTTCCTCGTCGGTCTCGAACGGTACGTCGAGAAATTTGGCGCCAAGCGACTCGATCTGCTCTTTTACGGCGGGGCGGACGTCCGAGGCCTCGATCACGGCGCCCAGCCGCTTGGCCGTGGCAATCGCCTGGAGACCGGCCACGCCGGCGCCAAGGATCAGCACGCGCGCGGCCTTCACCGTGCCGGCGGCCGTCATCAGCATCGGCATGAAGCGCTGGTAGTGGTGCGCGGCCACCAGCACGGCCTTGTAGCCGGCGATGTTGGCCTGCGACGACAGCACGTCCATGCTCTGCGCGCGCGTGGTGCGCGGCGCGGCCTCGAGCGCGAACGCGGTGATGGCCGCACTGGCCATGCGCGCGTTGTTCTCGATATCGAAGGGATTGAGCATGCCCACCAGCACGGCGCCCGGCTTGATCTGGGCGCGCTCGGCATCGTCCGGTGCCCGCACCTTCAGCACCAGCTCGGCGCCGAAGGCATCGGCAGCCGTGCCGATCCGTGCGCCGGCGGCTTCGAACGCCGCGTCGGGAATGCTGGCGCGTACGCCTGCGCCAGCCTGCACCGTGACCTGATGCCCTTGGGCAACGTACTTCTTGATGGTCTCCGGGGTGGCGGCGACGCGTGCCTCGCCTGCCCGCGTTTCCTGCGGGATGCCGATATGCATCGTCAATTTCTCCTTTAGCTGGCGTCGTATCTGATTGGGCGGGCTGACGTCCTGGCCCGTTGGTCCACCGCGGCGCGGCGCACCAATTTTTGCGCAGCTTACCCGAAACTTACGTTCGGTGGTGACTGCCCGGTCGACGATTTGTGCGGTCGCCACGACTCATTTTTGCGACGCATGAAACGACTCGTTTAATGCAGGCCGGATTCCCTCTTGATTCGAACATGTTGCCGGGGCGTCCAATCTTGATGCCGATTTGATGCGCCGCTCCGTATCGTGACGGGTACGCCGCTTTCCCCCTTTTTCGGGGAAGGGCGCCTCCAAACACCCGTTACGCATCCAGCATCCATGATCGCTACCCGCCTTACCGCCCTCGTACTCCTTGCCGCCCCGTGCGCCACCGCGCTCGCCCAGGAGGCGGAAGCCTCGCCGCACACCTTCACCGCCAATGTCACGCTGGCCAGCGAATACCGCTACCGGGGCCTGATGCAGTCCGACCGCCGCCCGGCCATCCAGGGCGGGTTCGACTACACCCACGCGAGCGGGCTCTACCTCGGCAACTGGAACTCAAGCATCAGCTGGCTTTCGGACAGCAACGCGGAAGTCTCCGCCCCGGTGGAGATGGATTTCTACGGCGGCTTCCGCAACACGTTCAAGCTGGCCGACGCCGAATTCAACTATGACCTCGGCGTGCTCGAGTACTACTACCCTGGCGATTATCCGAGTGGCTTCACGCGTCCCTACACCACCGAGGTCTATGCCGGCATCGGCTACGGCCCAGTGTTCCTCAAGTACTCGCACGCGCTGACCAACCTTTTCGGATTTGGCGACACCAAGAACAGCTACTACATCGACCTCACGGCCAACGTGCCGCTCAATATGTGGGACCTGACGGTCAACGCGCACGTGGGCTACCAGGGCGTGAAGAACCTCAGCGACGCCTCGTATACCGACTGGAAAATCGGCGTGACCAAGGACTTCGGCAAGGGCCTGAGCGTGGCCGTAGCCTACCTCGACACCAACGCCAAGCGTGGCACTTATACGAATTCGCATGGCCGCTACATGGGCAAGGCGACCGCGCTCGCGTCCATCACAAAGACGTTCTGACCGGGTTCGACGACGCGGCGTTGATGCGTTGTTGATACCCGGCGCCGCGATTGCTGCATCAATTTGAGACGCCGCTCCCTAGCATGGAGCCATGTTCCACAGACGATCCGCCCCGCGCGGATTCAAGCGTAATGCGACAGTCGCGACAGTCCTCGAGCCTCGCCGTTGCCTTTGCCACCGTCCCGCGCCGCCGCGCCGGGCGTGACGCCCTGCCAGCCTCCGCCGCCAGCGATGGCCACTGGATCCGCCTGCGCCTGGCGGTGGCCTCGGCGCAGGTCTTCATGCTGCGCCAGACGCTGCACGTGGCCATCGGCAAGCTCGCCCGTGTGTATGTGGTGGAGGTGGACCATCGGCACGGGGAAACCACGCTCCATGTGGAAGTGGAGCGCGCCGGCCGCGACGCCGCCATGCACGCCATCATGACCGCGCTGCCGGCCGCCGAGTTCGGCATCACGACGATGCTGGGGAGCGATCATGCCGCGCACTGATTCGGTCATCGGCGATGGCCTGTGGCTGCCGCTGGTCACGCCGCTGCGCCACGGCGCGCCCGACCTGCGCGCCGCCCAGCAACTGGCCGCGCACTATGCTGGCGCCGGTGTGGATGGCCTGATCGTGCTCGGCACGACGGGCGAGGGCGGCCTGCTGACCGAGGCAGAGCGGCTGATGGTCACCGCAGCCGTGCTTGAGGTGGCGCAGGGCCGCATGCCGGTCATGGCGGGCGTGGGCGGCGTGGACACGCGCTCGGTCTGCGAGCAGGTGCGCACGCTGGATCGATTCGACCTCGCCGGCTACCTCGTCCCGCCGCCGTACTACCTGCGCGTGTCGGACGAGGGCATCGCCTGGCACGTGCGCCGCGTGGCCAGCCAGACGGCGCGCCCGCTGATGCTCTACAACGTGCCGAAGCGCACCGGCTCCACGATTTCCCCCGCGCTGGCACTGCGGCTGGCCGACCATCCGCAGGTCGTGGCGATCAAGGAATGCGACCGCACCGGGCTGCGCGCGTTGGCCGGGCAGGATGCCCTGCGCGTGTTCTGCGGCGAGGATGCCGCCATGCTCGACCACCTGCTGGCCGACGGCGCAGGCGTGGTGCCGGCTGCCGCCCATATCCGCCCGGACTTGTTCGTCCGGCTGCTGCAACTGGCCCGCACCGGCTGCGACGAAGCGGCGCGCGCGCTGTTCCGCCAGCTCTCGCCGCTGATCGACCTGATGTTCGCCGAGCCGAACCCCGCGCCGGTCAAGGCCGCGCTGGCGCTGGCAGGCCTGGCCCGCGCCGAGGTGCGCCAGCCGCTCACGCCGGCCACGCGCGCGCTGACGGCCCGCCTGGAAGCGGCCATGGCCCTGCTGCCGCCCGCGGTGTTTCCGCCCTTTCCGCCTTCATCCCTGCACATTCCGACAGCAACCGGTAAAATGCCGGATTGCTTAAAAAATGTGCATCATGTCACGTGAATGGAACGCCAGCGTCACAGTTGCCGCTGTCATCGAACGCGGCGGCCGCTTCCTGTTGGTTGAAGAGGAAACGCGCGACGGCCTGCGGCTGAACCAGCCGGCCGGCCACCTGGAAGCGGGCGAGAGCCTGATCCGCGCCGTCGTGCGCGAGACCCTCGAGGAAACCGCCCACACCTTCGAGCCGCGCGCGCTGATCGGCTGCTATATGAGCCGGGGGCTCTCCTCGCGCGACCAGGGCGACACCACCTATATCCGCTTCGCCTTCACGGGCGACCTCGGCACGCTCGATGAAGGCCGCCAGCTCGATACCGGCATCATCCGCACGCTGTGGATGACCGCCGAGGAACTGCGCGCCTGCCCCGAGCGCCATCGCACCCCGTTGCTGATGGCCTGCGTGAACGATTACCTCGCCGGCAAGCGCTTCGCGCTGGATGTGCTTTATACGCATCCCACAAGCGTGGCGGTCAGCACCGGAGACGCATCGTGAGCGGCAAGCGGGTGGTGGTGGGTATGTCGGGCGGGGTCGATTCGTCGGTCACCGCGTGGCTGCTCAAGCAGCAGGGGTACGAAGTCATCGGCCTGTTCATGAAGAACTGGGAGGACGATGACGACAGCGAATACTGCTCCACGCGCGAGGACTGGCTCGACGTGGTGTCCGTGGCCGACCTGATCGGCGTGGACGTGGAGGCGGTGAACTTCGCCGCCGAGTACAAGGACCGCGTGTTCGCCGATTTCCTGCGCGAATACTCGGCCGGGCGCACGCCCAATCCGGACGTGCTCTGCAATGCCGAGATCAAGTTCAAGGCGTTCCTGGACCACGCGATGTCGCTCGGCGCCGAGACCATCGCCACGGGCCACTATGCGCGCGTGCGGCAGGCGGACAACGGGCGCTTCGAGCTGCTCAAGGCGTTCGACCACACCAAGGACCAGAGCTACTTCCTGCACCGGCTGAACCAGGCGCAGCTGTCGCGCACGCTGTTCCCGCTGGGCGAGATGCCGAAGACGCGCGTGCGCGAGATTGCCGCCGAAATCGGCCTGCCGAACGCGAAGAAGAAGGATTCGACCGGGATCTGCTTTATCGGCGAACGGCCGTTCCGCGACTTCCTCAATCGCTACCTGCCGACCAAGCCGGGGCCGATGAAGACGCCCGAGGGCAAGGTGGTGGGGGAGCACATCGGGCTGGCGTTCTATACGCTGGGCCAGCGCAAGGGCATTGGCCTGGGCGGCAGCCGCGAAGGCAGCGGCGACGCCTGGTACGTGGCGCGCAAGGACATGGCCAATAACACGCTTTACGTGGTGCAGGGGCACGACCATCCGTGGCTGCTGACGCCGGTGCTGGAAGCGGCGGACCTGTCCTGGGTGGCGGGTGAGCCACCTGCGGCCGGCGCCGAGATGGCGGCCAAGACGCGCTATCGCCAGAGCGATGCGGCCTGCCGCGTGGAAGCGGCCAACGGCGAGGCGCTGAAGCTGGCCTTCGCCGAAGCGCAGTGGGCGGTGACGCCGGGGCAGTCGGCCGTTCTCTACGACGGCGACGTCTGCCTGGGCGGCGGCATCATCCAGTAATTGTCTGATGAGGCACATCGGCGCACAGAGGCGCCGGCGTGCCCAATCTACCGCTCAACCCGCCGAAGGCGGGGCGGTGTCGATGAACGACTGGCGCTTCTCGATCTTTTCCTGGAACGCGGCGAGGTTCGGGTACTGCTCGCGCCAGGCGATGTCCGGGAAACGGAAATCCAGATAGGCCAGCGCGCAGCCCACGGCCACATCGGCCAGGGTGAAATGGATGCCGGTGCACCACGGGCGGTCGCCCAGGCCGGAAGACATCGCGCCCAGTGCGGCGTCGATCTTGGTCCGCTGGCGCTTGACCCATGATTCGCTGCGCTGGCCCTCTTCGCGCTGGGTGGTTTCCAGGCGGACCAGCAGCGCGGCGTCGAGCAGGCCATCGGCCAGGGCTTCCCAGCAGCGYACYTCGASGCGCTCGCGGCTGCCCTGCGGAATCAGGCGGCCGACTGGCGACAGCGTATCGGCGTATTCGGCGATCACGCGCGAATCGAAGACCGCGCCGCCATCCTCCATGACCAGGCAGGGCACCTTGCCGAGCGGGTTGAACTGGCCGATGATGGTCGCGGGCGACCAGACGTTCTCCTCGATCATCTGGTAGTCGACCTTCTTTTCCGCCAGCACGACGCGCACCTTGCGCGCGTACGGGCTGGTGTGGGACGCATACAGCTTCATGTTCTCCCCTTGAGCTTGTTATGAAGTGCATCGGCGCTCTGTGGCTGCCATGGCGCCCTGGCGGGCGGCATGTCGATGGACTTCATAACAGGCTACTGGAACGGCGAGCGCGAGTATACCCGCGCCGGCCCGCGGATGCCGTGTCAATGCGGCGCTTCGCACGCTCTGTGTCGCCTGACCCATGGCGCGCCGCACAGGCGCGGTGGGCGATGGTAAAATCCCGCGTTGCGCGATGCCGGCCAGCCCTTTGTGGCGTGCCGGCGGCAGGTCCGATGGCGCGCCCGGCGGCTCGCCCCGTGCGGCGCATCGGTCGCTTGAAGCCGCCCGCCTCGCCAGTCTTCGCATGGTTACCGCGCCCCCGCGGAAACCCGTCTTCCCTCTTTCTCCCGGTTGCCAGCATGTCCACCCCATCCCTTTCGCCGCTCACCGCACTGTCTCCCATCGATGGCCGTTATGCCGCCAAGGCCGACGCGCTGCGCGAGTGGCTCTCCGAGGCGGCCTTCATGCGTAATCGCGTGAAGGTCGAGGTCAACTGGCTGATCGCCCTGGCCCAGGCCGGCCTGCCGGACGTGCCGAAGTTCTCGGCCGATTCCGAGGCGAAGCTGCAGGCACTGGTGGAGAACTTCACCGAAGCCGACGCCGCCCGCATCAAGGACATCGAGGCCGTGACCAACCACGACGTCAAGGCCGTGGAGTACTGGCTCAAGGAACAGGTCAAGGGCAACGCCGAGCTGGAGGCCGCGAGCGAGTTCATCCACTTCGCCTGCACCTCGGAAGACATCAACAACACCTCGCACGGCATGATGCTCAAGGGCGCCCGTGACGGCGTGCTGGTGCCCACGCTCCAGCGCGTGCAGGCCCGCCTGGTGGAACTGGCCAAGGCCAACGCTACCCAGCCGATGCTGTCGCGCACGCACGGCCAGCCGGCCAGCCCGACCACGCTGGGCAAGGAAATGGCCAACGTGGCCGCCCGCCTGGCGCGCGCCATCGAGCGCATCCAGCGCGTGGAACTGCTCGGCAAGATGAATGGCGCGGTGGGTAACTACAACGCCCACCTGTCGGCCTACCCGACGTTCGACTGGGAAGCGTTCTCGAAGCAGGTGATCGAGTCGCGCCTGGGCCTGAGCTTTAACCCGTACACCATCCAGATCGAGCCGCACGACTACATGGCCGAGCTGTTCGACGCCATCGCGCGCGCCAACACGATCCTGCTGGACCTGAACCGGGACGTGTGGGGCTATATCTCGCTGGGCTACTTCAAGCAGCGGACCAAGGCCGGCGAGATCGGCTCGTCGACGATGCCGCACAAGGTCAATCCGATCGACTTCGAGAACTCGGAAGGCAACCTCGGCCTGGCCAACGCCGTGCTGCGCCACCTTTCGGAAAAGCTGCCGGTTTCGCGCTGGCAGCGTGACCTGACGGACTCCACCGTGCTGCGCAACATGGGCGTGGCGTTCGGCTACAGCCTGCTGGCCTACGAGGCCTGCCTGCGCGGCCTGGGCAAGCTGGAAACCAATCCGGAACGCCTGAACGAAGACCTCGACAACTGCTGGGAAGTGCTGGCCGAGCCGGTGCAGACCGTGATGCGCCGCTTTGGCGTGCCGAACCCGTACGAACAGCTCAAGGAGCTGACGCGCGGCAAGGGCATCTCGCGCGAGGCGCTGCAGACCTTCGTGTCGGGCCTGGCGATTCCGGACGATGCCAAGCAACTGCTGCTGGACATGACGCCGGCCAGCTACATCGGCAAGGCCGTGGAACTGGCGAACAAGATCTAAGGGCGCAGGGGACCCGGAAGGGTCTGAAGCGATGAGGAAGAAGGGCTGGCGTTGCGCTGGCCCTTTTTTTCGCCCCTGCGGCAATGCGTCACATCAAATCATTTGAACGACTTCATGAAGTTCCGCATCTCATAGCGCACGGACGAATGCCAATAATGCGAGAATTCCTGCCAGCAGGGTAGGGCGACACAAGCCCCCGCTGGCCGATGGCCGGTCCGGACGATCGCTATAAGAAAAATCGAAGGGATTCACAGACATGACTTCATACGGGGTGCACAGCGTCGCGCGCAGTCGCGGCGGCAATGGTGCCAATGGCTACACGGCGACCGCTATCGGCCTGCACTGGCTGATCGCGTTCGGCATTTTCGCGGCGTTCGGGCTGGGCCTGTACATGACCGGCATTCCGGGCCTGACGCCGACCAAGCTCAAGCTCTTCTCGTGGCATAAATGGCTCGGCGTGACGATCTTCGCCGTGGCCGTGCTGCGCGTGCTGTGGCGCGCTACCCACGCCGCACCGCCCGTGGCGGCCGGCACGCCGGCCTGGCAGGCCCGCGCCGCCGCCGCCGCGCACCATCTGCTGTATGTGCTGATTATCGTGGTGCCGCTGACCGGCTACTTCTATAGCCTATCGGCCGGCGTGCCGGTGGTCTACCTGGGTCTCTGGAAGATGCCGGTACTGATCGAGGCCAATACCACGCTCAAGCCGATCCTGCAGGCCGCCCACGCCTGGCTCAACTACCTGATGGCAGGTATCGTGCTGCTGCACGCGGCCGCCGCCATCAAGCACCAGGTGATCGACCGCGACGGCACGCTCGCCCGGATGATTCCGTTCCTGCGCTGAATGACATCGTATTTTCCTGAGAGGAGTGCACCGATGAAACGCATGACCCGTCCTGGCGCCATCGTCGTGGCCGCCGCGCTGGCCACGGCCGGCCTGGCCGCCAACCTGGCCTGGGCGCAGATCGACACAGCCAAGAGCACCGTCACCGCCACGGCGCGGCAGATCGGCGTGCCGATGGAAGGCAAGTTCAAGAAATTCGACGCCACGGTCGATTTCGACCCGGCCAAGCTGGCCACGTCGTCCGCCAAGGTGGAAATCGACGTGTCGAGCTTCGAGATCGGCGATGCCGAGACCACCAAGGAGGTCAAGGGCAAGGACTGGTTCGACGCTGCCAAGTATCCCAAGGCCGTGTTCCAGTCCACCGCCATCAAGGCCGGCGCGGCGGGCAAGTACGATGTGACTGGCAAGCTGACCATCAAGGGCAAGACCCTGGACGTGGTGGTGCCTGCCACGTACAAGCAGGACGCGGCAGGGCAGGTGTTCGACGGTGTGCTGCCGATCAAGCGCACCGTGTTCAATATCGGCGACGGCGAATGGAAGGACACTTCCGTGGTGGCCGACGACGTGCAGATCAAGTTCCACATCGTAACCCCGGCGAAGAAGGGCTGAGGCAGGCCGCGTGCCCGCCCATCGATTTCCTCGCTGTATTTCGACTTTCCTCTCCAACCTTTTGACGGGAGACCTAGACATGAAGATGCGCACCCTGTTCGCGGCTGTTGCCGCTGCCTCCGCCACGCTGGCCGCCGGCGCCGCCATGGCCAATGCCGTGACCTACAACGTGGACCCGACCCACACCTACCCGAGCTTCGAGGCCGACCACCTGGGTGGCCTGTCCAACTGGCGCGGCAAGTTCGACAAGTCGACCGGCGTGGTCACGCTGGACCGCGCGGCCAAGGCCGGCACGGTCGAGATCAAGATCGACCCGTCGTCGATCGACTTCGGCAACGCCAAGCTGAACGAGCATGCCAAGGGCCCGGAAATGTTCGACGTGCAGGCCTTCCCGGAAGCCACGTACAAGGGCAAGTTCTCGAAGTTCAAGGGCGACGTGCCGACCGAAGTGGATGGCGTGCTGACGCTGCGCGGCGTGTCCAAGCCGGTGAAGCTGGAAATTCGCCAGTTCAAGTGCATCGAGCACCCGATGCTCAAGCGCGAGGCATGCGGCGCCGATGCGGTGGGCCAGTTCAACCGCGCGGACTTCGGCATCGACTACGGCGCGAAGTACGGTTTCAAACAGGACGTCAAGCTGGCGATCCAGGTGGAAGCCGTCAAGGCGGACTAAGTCAGGCGTTTGTTACAAGACGCGAAGGGCCGGCAACACGCCGGCCCTTTTTTTCGTTCCTGCCGATACCCCTCTTCATGGCGCGGAAGCAATGTTGTATGGTTTCCGACAGCCACAGTRCAATGGCTCGCCGCAGTCCCACCTTCGGGGGCGCCGCGCCTGCCATTCCTGGCGTGCGTCTGCCCCATAACCGGTCACGCGCATTGTTATGAGTATTGGCTGCATTCCCTGATTCCGGTATCCCCGCCGCAAGCTTCTTGCCTGAGCTGTACCCGGCCGGCCCCTTCGGGTGCCCCGGCCCGCAGCGTTCCCTGGATTTCCCTGGCGCGATACCGTGTACTCCAAAACGCAAATCGATCCGGTAGTTAGCTTCCGCAACTCGCAGGGCGAGCAGGTGCGGGGCACGATCATCAATCTCCAGCGCAAGTCGCTGGTGATGGAAATCTACAATCCTTACTCGATCGTTCAGGTCAGCGAGGTGCTCAGTGAGCTGAGCGTGCGGATGGGGGCGAAGAACGCCTACCTCGGCAAGGCCGTGGTCATGAGCCTGGTGAATACCGGCCTGACCGCCGTGGTCTCCCTGACGCTGATCGACGAATGGCGCGAGCTGACCGACGTCAACGACGCACCGAAATCGGTCGCGCGCGAGGCCGAACTCTTCGTGCAGGACTGGGACACCCGTTTCAATATCCGCCGCGACTACCAGATCGTGGTCAACGAGATGCGCGCGTATCTCTCGGAGGTGTCGCGCTGGGTCGAGCAGGTGGACCTGACCGAGTCGCTGCCGAAGACCGAGGGGCGCCTGCGCGAGGACGTGTTCTACGAGCTGGCCGTGCCGCTGATGGGCAAGGTCAAGGTCTACCTGGACTGGCTCGAGGGCGAGGCCCAGCAGGTGGACCCCGAGATCGCCCCGGTGCACCGTACCTACGCCCAGGCGGCCCTGCACCCGCTGCTGCTGCGAGCCCCGTTCGTCTATCGGACATTTACGAAGCCGCTCGGCTATGCCGGCGACTACGAGATGGTCAACCAGATCCTGAGCGACCCGCAACAGGGGCCGACCACGTACTTCCAGATCGTCAACACGGCGTTTCTGAAGGCGGCGGTGGCCACCGCGCACCGCAACCGGATCGACCTGCTGGTCGATTACCTGACCCGCCAGGCCGAGCGCGCGCGCGCCGAAGGCCGGCCGTTCCGCGTGCTGAACGTGGGCTGCGGGCCGGCGTTCGAGATCCAGCGCTTCGTGCGCGAGTATCCGAATCCGGAACTGCTGTCGTTCCAGCTCGTGGATTTCAGCGAGGAAACGCTCGCTTACACGCGCAGTTCCATCGAGCGCTCGGCGGCTTCGGCCGGGCACAAGGTGTCCGTCGACATGGTCCACCAGTCGGTGCATGACCTGCTCAAGCGCCGCATCTCGCCCGACGACCCCACCACGCGTACGTTCGACGCCRTGTACTGCGCCGGGCTGTTCGACTACCTGTCGGACAAGGTCTGCGCGCGGCTGCTGACCTATTTCGCCTCGCGCACGCGCCCGGGCGGCAACCTGCTGGTTACGAATGTCCACTCCGACAACCCCGAGAAGTTCGGGATGGAGCACCTGCTGGAGTGGTACCTGATCTACCGCGACGAGGCCAGTATGGCCTCGCTGCTGCCGGAGAACTCGAATGCCCACCGACTCTATGTCGATGAAACCGGCGTCAATGTCTTCGCCGAAGCCGCTATCCAGTGACGCCGAGGCGGCGCCGTCCGCCCCGGCCGCGCGTGGCAACGAGCTGTACGCCGGCTACCAGTCCGAACTGGCCGACTTCCGCCTGGCGTTCAGCCGGGGCGGCGCCTACACGGCCATCGTACTGGTGCTGCTGGGCGTAGGGCTCGACTACGGCCAGTATCCGGACAAGCAGCTGCCATTCGCCGTGGCGCGGATCGTGGTGTCGCTGCTGATCGCCGGGGTGATCGTCGCGCTGTACAGCAACGCCGGCCGCCGCTTCGCGCCGTGGCTGACGATGTCGTGGCTGCTGCTGCCGCAGATCATGATCGCGTGGATGATCTCGCAGACCGAAGGCGTGGAGTCGCCGTACTACGTGGGCCTGAACCTGGCGATCTTCGCCTCGGGTATCGCGCTGCCGTTCGGGCTCTGGCAGAACCTCGTCTTCGGCGTGCTCTCGTACCTGCTCTACGCCGCGGCGTGTTTGCTGCACTCGGGCGGCGTCGAGCCGATGGGCACTTTCATCGTCAATTCGCTGTTCCTGCTCTTTGCCGCGGCGGCCAGTGGCGTGTACACGTTCTTTAATGAACGGGCGCGCTTCATGCTGTTCCGCCTGAAGGCCGAAGTGGCTGACAAGAACACCGAACTCGAGGTCATCAACCGCAAGCTGGTCGATATCAAGGGCCAGATGCTCCAGCAGGAGAAGATGGCGGCCATCGGTACGCTGGCGGCGGGGTTGCTGCACGAAGTCAACAATCCGGTGAACTTCTGCCTGATGGCGATCGAGGTGGCCATGGAGGAACCGGTCACCAAGAACGAGCCGGGCCTCGAGGAATGCCTGGTCGATGCCAAGCAGGGCATGCAGCGCATCCAGCATATCGTCTCCGACCTGAAGACATTCGCCTACCGCAAGCCGGGGGCCGAGGTGGAGGGCACCCCGTTCCTGTTCGAGAAGGCGCTCGACTCATCGGTCCGGCTGACCGCGCACGAGTTGCGCGGCGTAAAGGTCACGCGCGARTTGCCCRMCGATACGCTGGTRMTGGGCGACGAAGCGGCSRTKATCGGCGTGCTGATCAAYYTKTTYTCSAATGCCGCGCTGGCCATGCGMAAGGCCGGTACGCAGCAGCCTGCCATCCACACCACGGTGAAGTGGACCGATGGGCGGATGCACGTGGCCGTACGCGACAACGGGCCGGGCATCGCGCCGGAGCATCTCGCGCGCGTGTTCGAGCCGTTCTTCACCACCCGCGAGGTGGGCCAGGGGCTTGGCCTCGGGCTGTCGATCAGCTACGCGGTTGTCGAGCGCCACGGCGGCGTGCTGTTTGCCGAGAGCGAACTGGGCCAGTGGGCCGCGTTCAGCTTCGACCTGCCGCGCGCGGAGTGAGGGGGCAATGAGCGATACCAGCCAGCCGCGCCCGACCGTGCTCTACGTCGATGACGAAGAGATGGCGTGCAAATACTTCGCGCGGGCCGTCGGCAACGAATATGAGGTGCTGTCGGCCACCAGCGCCGATGCCGCCATGGCGGTGCTGCACGCACATCACGCGCAGATTTCCATTCTAGTAACCGATTTCCGCATGCCGGGGCGTGATGGCGGTGATTTGCTGCGCCAGGTGGCGCAGGAATACCCGCACATCGTCCGCCTGCTCGTGACGGCCTATGCCGACAAGGACATGCTGCTGAAGACCGTGAACAGCGGCGAGGTCTTCCGCATCCTGGAAAAGCCGCTGGCCGTGGCCGAGATCCGCGACGTGCTGAGGCTGGCCGGCGAGCGCCACCGGGAACGCGCGGTCCGTCAGCAGCGCCTGATGGCCATCGACGAGACGCTGGCGTTCCTGGCCCATGAGCTGAACACCCCGCTGGCGGCCATCGCCAACTTCGCGCGCGGCATCGGCTCGCGCGTGGCGGGCGAGTACAGCCCGCAGCGCAACGCCGAGATCGGCCATGCGGCCGGTGCGATGCATGACAACGCCCAGTATTGCCTGGCAGTGCTGTCGTCGTTCCTGCAGTCCGTGCGCAGCAGCGCGGGCACGGTGGCGCCCAAGCCGGGTGTTGGGCAGGAGGTCAGCGCGGGCGCGTTGGTGGCGTCGCTACTGGATACCTATCCTTTTGCCGATAACCAACGTGACTGGGTGCAAGTTGAGCTGCATGGCGATTTTCCGGTGCCGACGCTGCCGAATTGCGTGGCGCTGGTGCTGTCGTCCGTCATGAGCAACGCGCTGCGGGCGCTGGGCGACGTGCCCACGCCGGCGCTGCGCTTCGTGGTGGTGGCTGGCGAGCGCCCCGAGATCCGTATTGCTGACAATGGTCCCGGCATTCCCCCGGAAGTGATGGACCGGCTGCTTGTGGACCCGGTCACGACGCACGCGGCGGCCGGCGGCAGCGGCCTCGGCATGATTTTCTGCAACCGCGTGATGCAGTCGTTCGGCGGCGGCATCCGCATTGCGTCGGCAACCGGGGCCGGCACCACCGTTACCCTCGATTTCCCAAATTTCAAGAATCGTATGCACAGGAGTGATCGATGAGCGAACTGAATACTACGCAGGCACCCCCGGCGATTCTGTTCGTCGATGACGAGGCCACGGCCGTCAAATACTTCCAGCGCGCCATTGGCCAGCTGGCTCCGGTGGTAACCGGCGGCTCGGTGGAGGAGGGCAAGGCCCTGCTCGACGCCCATGCCGATAGCCTCGCCGTGCTGGTTTCGGACCAGCGCATGCCGGGCGAGTATGGCAATGAACTGCTGCGCTACGCGCGCGAGCGCTACCCGCACATTGTGCGCATCCTGACCACGGCCTATTCGGAACTGGACCAGACCGTGGAAGCGGTGAACCAGGGCCAGATCCATCGCTATATCAAGAAGCCGTGGGATATCACCGCGCTGCGCATGGAGCTGAAGCAGGCGCTGGAGCTGGCCGGGCTGCGCAAGGAGCGTGACCAATTGCTGCGCGAGAAGCTGTCGGTGCTGCAAAAGCAGACCGTGGCCACGCGCGTCGGCATGGTGCAGGCGTTGTGCGCGAGCCTGATCGGCCCGGGCCGCTTCCAGCCGGTGGAAACCTATCTCGCCGGCACCTCGCTGGCTGGCGCGCGCAACGCGGAACCTGACTGGCAACGCCTGGACTACGCCGATCTGGTCGGCGCGGAGAGTCAGCGCAGCGGCACGTTCGGCCACGCAGTGGGCAAGCGGCTCATCGAATTGCGAGGTCGTCTGGCCGGGAAGGGTGCCGCCGACGCGGTGGCGGTCCTCGCCGAAACGCTGGGCGACGGCGCCGTGCGGCGCGACGGCGATACTGTGACCTGGCTGGCCCCGTCGGCGCTCGGCGAGTTCGTTGGCAACCCGGTGGGCGAGGTGGTTTCGGCCGGGCACGCCGACTGGCTGGCCGTTCTGCTATGGATCGAGGAAGCCGGTGGCGCGCTGAAGTTGCAGCGCGAGGCCGATGCCATCTCGGCACGCGCCGGCGTGCGGACCGAGACGTTCGCTTCGGACCGCCTCGCGGTGTGGATCGAGCAGCTGTCGGACTAAGCCTGCGGCATAGCAACGAAAAAGGCGCCCTCGGGCGCCTTTTTCGTTTCCAGCGTGCCAGCAGCCGTCAGGCCTGCGCGCCGAAGTTCGGGTCGTTGCGGTCGTTGGTATCGCCGGGCTTCTTCTCGCCCTTGATCAGGTCCTCGCGCTTCACGCCCAGCCACATCGCCAGCGCCGCAGCCACGAACACCGACGAATAGATACCGAACAGGATACCCACCGTCAGGGCCAGCGCGAAGTAATGGAGCGTCGGGCCGCCGAAGAAGAACATCGACAGCACCATCATTTCGGTCGAACCGTGCGTGATGATGGTCCGCGACATCGTGCTGGTGATCGCGTTGTCGATGACCTCGTGCGTGGTCATCTTGCGGTACTTGCGGAAGTTCTCGCGAATCCGGTCGAAGATCACGACCGACTCGTTGACCGAGTAACCCAGCACCGCCAGCACCGCCGCGAGCACCGACAGCGAGAATTCCCACTGGAAGAACGCGAAGAAGCCCAGGATGATCACGATGTCGTGCAGGTTGGCGATGATGCCCGCCACCGCGAACTTCCACTCGAAGCGGAACGACAGGTAGATCACGATGCCGGCCACCACGCACAGCAGCGCCAGCAGGCCATCCGTGGCCAGTTCCTTGCCCACCTGCGGGCCGACGAACTCCACGCGCTGGAGCTTCACGTCCGGCGTGGCGGCCTGCAGCGCGCCCATGACCTGCTCGCTCTGCTGGGCCGAGGTCACCGGCTTGCCGTCCGGACCCTTCTGCAGCGGCAGACGGATCATGATGTCGCGCGAGGTGCCAAAGTTCTGCACCTGCACGTCGGTGTAGCCGAGCTTGCCGACCTGTCCCCGAATCTTCTCAAGGTCGGCCGCCTGCGAGTAGGTCACCTCCATCACCGTACCGCCGGTGAACTCGATCGACAGGTGCAGGCCCTTCTGCCAGAGGAAGAAGACAGCCGCGGCAAACGTCAGGAAGGAAATCACGTTGAAGACCAACGCGTGCTTCATGAACGGAATGTCGCGCTTGATGCGGAAAAATTCCATGATGTTGTCCTGATGTGTCCGTGCTTACTTGGCGACCGGCGTTTCGGTGTCCGGCTTCCAGATCTGGCCGATGGCCACGCTCTGGAGCTTCTTCTTGCGGCCGTACCAGAGGTTGACCAGGCCGCGGTTGAAGAACACCGCCGAGAACATCGAGGTCAGGATGCCCAGGCAGTGCACCACCGCGAAGCCGCGCACCGGGCCCGAACCGAAGGCCAGCAGCGCGAGGCCGGCGATCAGGGTGGTCACGTTGGAGTCCAGGATGGTGGCCCACGCGCGGTCGAAACCGACCGCGATGGCCATCTGCGGCGAGGCCCCCGAGCGCAGCTCCTCGCGGATACGCTCGTTGATCAGCACGTTGGCGTCGATGGCCATGCCCAGCACCAGCGCGATAGCGGCGATGCCCGGCAGCGTCAGCGTAGCCTGCAGCATCGACAGCACGGCAATCAGCAGCAGCAGGTTCACGCCCAGCGCGGCCACCGAGAACATGCCGAACAGCATGTAGTACAGCACCATGAACACGGCGATGGCGCCGAAGCCATAGGCCACGGAGTCGAAGCCCTTCTGGATGTTGTCCGCGCCCAGCGACGGGCCGATCGTGCGTTCCTCGATGATGTCCATCGGAGCCGCCAGCGAGCCGGCGCGCAGCAGCAGCGCCAGGTCATTGGCCGCCTCGGTCGAGTACGAGCCCGTGATCTGGAAGCTCGAACCCAGTTCCGACTGGATCGTCGCCACGGTCAGGACTTCACCTTTGCCCTTCTCGAACAGCACGATGCCCATCGGCTTGCCGATGTTCTCGCGCGACACGTCACGCAGCACGCGGCCGCCCTGGGCGTCGAGCTTGATGTTGACGGACGGGCGCTGGTTCTGGTCGAAGCCGGCCGAGGCGGATTCGATGCGGTCGCCGGTGAAAATCACCTGCTTCTTGAGGACCACCGGCGCGCCGTTGCCCTGGGTGAACAGCTCGCTGCCGAACGGCACCGGGTCGCCCGGACGCGGGTTGCGCGGCGCGTCGTTGTCGGCCAGGCGGGCCTCCAGCGTGGCCGTGCGGCCGATGATGTCCTTGGCCTTGGCGGTGTCCTGCACGCCGGGCAGCTGCACCACGATGCGGTCCGCGCCCTGTTGCTGGATCACCGGCTCGGCCACGCCGAGTTCGTTCACGCGGTTGTGCAGCGTGGTGATGTTCTGCTTGACGGCGGCGTCCTGCACGGCCTTGCGGGCTGCGTCGGTGAACGTGCCGACCACGTTGTTGCCGTCCATCGTGAACGACAGTTCCCGCAGGCTGTCGGCCAGCACGGCGCGCGCGCGGTCGCCATCGGCGGCGCTGCCGAAGCGCACGATCAGGCGGGCGCCATCGCGGTCGATGCCGCCATGGCGGATGTTCTTGTCACGGAGCAGGGTGCGGGCATCGCCGGACAGGCTGTCCAGCTTCTTGTCCACCGCGCCCTTCATGTCCACCTGGAGCAGGAAGTGCACGCCACCGCGCAAATCCAGGCCCAGGTACATTGGCAGCGCGTGCATCGCGGTCAGCCAGCGCGGCGAACCGGACAGCAGGTTCAGCGCCACCACGTAGGTCGGGTCGGCCGGATCCGGGTTCAGCGCCCGGGTCAGCGCATCCTTGGCCTTGAGCTGCTCGTCCGTGGTGCGGAAACGCGCCTTGACCGAGCCGGACTGGCCGGACACGTCGAAGAACACGCCGTCAGGCTGGAGCTGACTCTGCGCCAGCACCTCCTCCACGCGCTTCTGCATGGACAGGTCGACCTTGACGGTGGCCTTGGCGGACGAGACCTGCACGGCCGGGGCCTCGCCGAAGAAGTTCGGCAGGGTGTAGATGATGCCGATGGCCAGGGCCACCAGGATCACGATGTACTTCCAAAGCGGATAACGATTCATCTCTGGCCAGTCATTGCGGTTGGCGTGGCCGACGGGCGCGCGGGGGGCGCGCCGATCCGGCCGGACCGGTTGGCAAACAGCCGCCTGGCAGCCCTGGCCGGGTCCGGTATGGACCCGCGGGCTGGTTCAGGCGGCTGCTGGGGCATGCGCACGGCAAGATGAACAGCCGTGCTGACGAACATGCCGGGAAAATCAGGCGGGTTCAGGCGCCGCATGCGTGGCGCCCGGCGGGCCCGGTCAGAGCGACTTCAGCGAGCCCTTCGGCAGCACCGTGGTCACGGCATTCTTCTGCACGGTGACTTCGGTGCCTTCGGAGATTTCCACTACCACGTATTGCTCGTTGACCTTGACCACGCGGCCCAGGATGCCGCCGGCGGTGACGACTTCGTCATTCTTGGCCAGCGCTTCCATCATCGCCTTGGCTTCCTTCTGGCGCTTCATTTGCGGGCGGATCATGATGAACCACAGCACCGCAAACATCAGGATGATGGGCAGGAAGCTCATCAGGCCACCCGCCGCGCCACCGGCGCTGGCAGTCTGGGCAAAAGCGTTGGAAATCAGCACGTTACTTCTCCGTCACAAAGGTCAATCAGGGAATCGGGCATTCTATCACCCGTGTTTGTCCCGCCAGAGCATTCTAGGTTCGAATTGCGGGTTTGTTCGGGGTGATTTGCACGTCCTTTTCCAGACGTTGCAGACACCCGCCAACATTCGACCATGCCACCGCCCGAAGTTCATTCGGTTGTCTGGTTTTCAGAACATTCTCAAGCGGCGCCTACTTGGTCCCGCGCGCGCGGTGCTCGGCGAACTGGCGCCGGAACGGCTCGAAGCGGTGCTCCTCGATAGCCGTGCGCATCTCGCGCATCAGTTCCAGGTAGTAATAGAGGTTGTGGATCGTGTTCAGGCGCGCGCCGAGGATTTCGCCCACGCGGTGCAGGTGGTGCAGGTAGGCGCGCGAGAAATTGCGGCAGGTGTAGCAGCCGCAGGTCTCGTCCAGCGGGCGCGGGTCGTTGCGGTGGGCCGCGTTGCGGATCTTCACGTCGCCAAAGCGCGTGAACAGCCAGCCGTTGCGGGCGTTGCGGGTCGGCATCACGCAGTCGAACATGTCCACGCCCGAGGCCACGCCGGCCACCAGGTCTTCCGGCGTGCCCACGCCCATCAGGTAGTGCGGCTTGTTGGCCGGCAGGCGGGGGCCCACGTGCTCCAGCACGCGCATCATGTCTTCCTTGGGCTCGCCCACGGACAGCCCGCCGATGGCGTAGCCGTGGAAGTCCAACTCGGACAGCCCGGCCAGCGACTCGTCGCGCAGATCCTCGAACATGCCGCCCTGGACGATGCCGAACAGCGCGTTCGGGTTGTCCAGCCGCTCGAACTCGTCGCGCGAGCGCTTGGCCCAGCGCAGGCTCATGCGCATCGAGCGCGCGGCCTCGTCGTGCGTGGCGGGGCGGCCATCGATCTCATAAGGCGTGCACTCATCGAACTGCATGACGATGTCCGAGTTCAGCGTGCGCTGGATCTGCATCGAGATCTCGGGCGACAGGAACAGCTTGTCGCCATTCACCGGCGACGCGAACGTGACCCCATCTTCGGTGATCTTGCGTAGTTCTCCGAGTGAAAACACCTGAAAACCGCCTGAATCGGTCAGGATGGGCTTGTCCCAGCCGACAAAGCGATGCAGGCCCTCATGCGCCTCCACCACGTCCAGCCCGGGGCGCAGCCACAGGTGGAAGGTGTTGCCGAGGATGATCTGCGCGCCGATCTCGTTCAGTTCGAGCGGCGACATGGCCTTGACCGAGCCATAGGTGCCCACGGGCATGAAGATGGGCGTCTCCACGACGCCGTGGTTCAGGGTGACGCGGCCGCGGCGGGCGTTGCCATCGGTGGTCAGCAGTTCGAAATCGAGCATTTGGCGGGTCTCAGGTCAGTCCAGGCGGGTCAACAGCATGGCGTCGCCGTAGCTGAAGAAGCGGTAGCGTTGATCCACGGCGTGGCGATAGGTGGCGCGGATGGCCTCCACGCCGGCCAGCGCCGAGACCAGCATCAGCAGCGTGGACTTGGGCAGGTGGAAGTTGGTGATCAGGGCATCGACCAGCCGGAAGCGGTACCCCGGCGTGATGAAGATGTCGGTGTCGCCGCTGTGCGGGGCCAGCGTGCCGTCCGCCGCCGCGGCGGATTCGAGCGCGCGCAGCGAGGTGGTGCCCACGGCGATCACCCGGCCGCCGCGCGCGCGGGTCTCGCGCACCGCCTCGGCCAGTTCGGGCGTGATGGCGTACCACTCCGCGTGCATCTTGTGTTCGGCGAGATTCTCCGTCCGCACCGGCTGGAACGTGCCGGCGCCCACGTGCAGCGTCAGGAACGCGCGGCGCACGCCCTTGGCATCGAGCCGCGCGAACAGCGCGTCGTCGAAATGGAGCCCGGCCGTCGGCGCCGCCACGGCGCCCGGGTTGCGGGCATAGACGGTCTGGTAGCGGGTTTCGTCGTAGGCGTCGGGATCGTGCGTGATGTAGGGCGGCAGCGGCAGGCGGCCGTATTGCTCGATCAGGTCCAGCGCGGGCGCGGGAAAGCGCAGCGTGAAGAACTGGTCGACGCGCGGCCCCACCGTCACGGCGAAGGCATCGTCGGCCAAGTGCAGTTGGCTGCCCTCAGCGGGCGTTTTCGACGCGCGCACCTGCGCCAGCACCGTATGGCTGTCGACCACGCGCTCCACCAGCACCTCTACCCGGCCGCCGCTCGGCTTCTGGCCGAAGAAGCGCGCCTTGATCACGCGGGTGTCGTTGAAGACCAGCAGGTCGTTGGGACCGAGGTAGTCCAGGATGTCGCTGAACGCGCGGTCGACCAGACGCACGGCGTCGGCACGGTCTTCCGGCGCGGTCCGCTCCACCACGAGCAGGCGGCTGGCGCTGCGGTCGGGCAGGGCGGATTGCGCGATCAGCTCGGGCGGCAGGGGAAAATCGAAGTCGGATAGCGTCAACATTGCTTCAGAATAGCGGGCACGGCAAGCGGGTGGCGGCACCGGGTTAGGGCGTCGTCACAGGCATGGGTACAATCGGCGAATCCGACATTGTAAGGCTTGGGACGTCCGCGCATCGGCCAGTCCCCCGTTTACCGCCCATATTCACGCGCTGATGCCAGGCACCGCCACCGACTCCCTCGACCGTCGCCACGATAGCGAAAACAGCGAACCCAGCGACCGCAACGACACGTCCGTCGAGCGCGCCCCGAAGGGCAAGCCGGCCGCGCCGGCCAAGCCGTCGTCGGCCGTGGCCCGCCTGGCCAAGCTGGGGCTGCGCCGCCCGGTGGACCTCGTGCTGCACCTGCCCATGCGCTACGAGGACGAAACCGCGCTGGAAACCATCGGCGAGGCCATCCGCCGCGCCGGCATGGGCCTGGCCGCGCAGGTGGAGGGCGAGGTCATCTCGAACGAGGTTACCTTCCGGCCGCGCCGCCAGCTGGTGGTCAAGATCGCCGACGACACCGGCGAGCTGACGCTCCGCTTTCTCAATTTCTATGGCAGCCAGACCAAGCAGATGGCCGAAGGCGTGCGCCTGCGCGTGCGCGGCGAGATCCGCGGCGGCTTCTTCGGCGCCGAGATGGTCCACCCGCAGGTGCGCCCCGTGGTGCCCGGCGAGGCCCTGCCAGACCGCCTGACCCCGGTCTATCCCGCCACGGCCGGCATCTCGCAAGCCTATCTGCGCAAGGCGATTGGCGGGGCGATGTCCCGCACGCCGATGCCCGAGACGCTGCCGCAGGCCGTGCTGCAGGGCCCGGTTGCCCAGCTAAAGCTGGCGCCGCTGGCCGATTGCCTGCGCCTGCTGCACAACCCGCCGCCGCAGGAGAGCGAGGCCGCGCTGGCGGACCGCTCGCACCCGGCCTGGCAGCGGATCAAATTCGACGAATTGCTGGCCCAGCAGATCTCGCTGCGGCGCTCGCAGGCCGCGCGGCGCGAGAAGAACGCGCCGTCGATGCCGCGCCACGCGGACGGGCTGCTCACGCGCTTCCTGGCCGCGCTGCCGTTCCGGCTGACCGGGGCGCAGGAGCGCGTGGTGGAGGAGATTGCCGCCGACATGACGCGCCCGCACCCGATGCACCGCCTGCTCCAGGGCGACGTGGGCAGCGGCAAGACCATCGTGGCCGCGCTGGCCGCCTGCCAGGCCATCGACGCCGGTTATCAGGCCGCCCTGATGGCACCCACTGAAATCCTCGCCGAGCAACACTTCCGCAAGCTTTCCGCGTGGCTGGAGCCGCTGGGCGTGCCCGTGGTCTGGCTGGCCGGCAGCCTCAAGGCGAAGGAGAAGCGCGAGGCCGCTGCGCGCGTGGAATCGGGCGAGGCGCAGCTGGTCATCGGCACTCATGCGTTGATCCAGGACACCGTGCGCTTTGCGCGGCTCGGGCTGTCCGTGGTCGATGAACAGCACCGCTTCGGCGTGGCGCAGCGGCTGGCGCTGCGCGGCAAGGCGGGGGAGGCGGACACGAAAGCCGCGCCGGACAAGGTTCCGCATCAACTGATGATGTCGGCCACGCCGATCCCGCGCACGCTGGCCATGACCTACTACGCCGACCTCGATGTGTCCGTGATCGACGAACTGCCGCCGGGCCGCACGCCAATCGTGACCCGGCTCGTCAACGACGCGCGGCGCGACGAGGTGATCGAACGCGTGCACCACGCCGCCGCCGAGGGCCGCCAGGTCTACTGGGTGTGCCCGCTGATCGAGGAATCGGAGGCGCTCCAGCTACAGACTGCAGTCGAGACGTATGAAACGCTAATCGCCGCGCTGCCGGACCTGCGCGTGGGGCTGGTCCACGGCCGCCTGCCGCCCGCCGAGAAGGCTGCGGTCATGGGCGATTTCAGCGCCAACCGGCTCCAGGTGCTGGTGGCGACCACGGTGATCGAGGTGGGGGTGGATGTGCCGAACGCCTCGCTGATGGTGATCGAGCATGCCGAGCGCTTCGGCCTGGCCCAGCTGCACCAGCTGCGCGGGCGCGTGGGGCGGGGCAGCGCGGAATCGGTCTGCCTGCTGATGTATCAGGCGCCGCTCTCGCCCACGGCGCGCGAGCGGCTGGCCACGATGCGTGAGACCACCGATGGCTTCGAGATCGCCCGGCGCGACCTCCAGATCCGCGGCCCCGGCGAATTCCTGGGCGCGCGCCAGTCGGGCGAGGCCATGCTGCGCTTTGCCGACCTCAACACCGATGCCTGGCTGGTGGACTATGCCCAGGAAGCTGCCGAACTGATGCTGGCGCGCTTCCCCGAGGCCGTGGAAGCGCATCTTCTGCGCTGGCTGGGGGGGCGGGAGCACTTTTTGAAGGCGTGACGGCGCATAAGACAAGCCTTATATGTGCCTAAGACGATACATTACAGTGCCGATCTGACAGAAGGCGCAATCGAAGTTAAAATCTATCGCCTAACCGAACCTGATAAGTCATGACGCTCACCGAACTCAAGTACATCGTCGCCGTGGCGCGCGAGCGCCATTTCGGCCGGGCGGCCGAGGCGTGCTTCGTTTCGCAGCCGACGCTGTCGGTGGCCATCAAGAAGCTGGAAGACGAGCTGACCGTGCAGATCTTCGAGCGCGGCACCTCCGAGGTGTCGGTGACGGCCATTGGCGAGCAGATCGTGGCCCAGGCCCAGCGCGTGCTGGAGCAGACCATGGCCATCCGCGAGATCGCCAAGCAGGGCAAGGACCCGCTGGCCGGGCCGCTGCGCGTGGGCGTGATCTATACGATCGGGCCGTACCTGTTGCCGATGCTGGTCAAGCAGATGATCGGCACGGTGCCGCAGATGCCGCTGATGCTGCAGGAAAACTATACGAACAAGCTGATCGAACTGCTCAAGCAGGGCGAGATCGACTGCGCGATCATGGCCGAGCCGTTCCCGGATTCGGGCCTGACCGTGCGCCCGCTGTACGACGAGCCCTTCGTGGTGGCCGTGCCGCGCGGCCATCAACTGGCCGAGCAGCGCAGTGTCGATCCGGACGAACTCAAGCAGCAGACCATGCTGCTGCTGGGCAGCGGGCACTGCTTCCGCGACCACGTGCTGGGCGTGTGCCCGGAGCTGTCGCGCTTCTCGCAGGCCGCCGACGGCATCCAGAAGACCTTCGAAGGGTCGTCGCTTGAGACGATTCGCCATATGGTGGCCAGCGGCGTGGGCATTACCGTGCTGCCGCGCACCTCGGTGCCCGACCTGAAGCCGCGCAACGACATGCTCGCCTACGTGCCCTTCGCCGATCCGGTGCCGGACCGCCGCGTGGTGCTGGCGTGGCGCAAGAGCTTCACGCGCCTGCCCGCCATGGAGGCGCTGGCCAATGCGGTGGCGGCGTGCGACCTGGCCGGCGTGAGCCGGATTGGCGACGCGGCGTCCGTGGAAGCGGTGGCCGCCTGAGCGGATTCTCACGACATCCACGTCGACATCGATCACGGCAGGGGCGCTTCCCTGCCGTTTTTGTTTGCGCCGCATCGAGACATAGCCAATCGCTATGCAATAGGTTGATATTATCGAATGTGAAGTTCGATAGATTTTCCTATACTTCACTCATCGACACCCCGCCTGCGGGGCATCCACCGACTGAAGCGGAGAAACACCATGACGATGCTCGACCTGTTCGTGACCGAATTCCAGCAACTGCGCACGGCCGCCGACGAGGGTCCGCGCACCGAGGAGGCCAGCCGCCTGCGCCGCAAGGTGGTGCGCAAGGAGATCGGCATGGCCATCGTCGCGCTGGGTGCGATGGCGATGTTCTTCCACGCGGCGCAGGGTTTTGCCTTCCTCGGCACATAAAGCTAATGCGATAATGGCCGCCGACTGCCCCCCGACAATCTGAATGGCGTGGGCTGGATTCCTCGTGGCTACAAACGGAGCTGAACGACCATGGCAAAGAAGAATGAGATGAGCGTGAACATCGGCATGTCCGACAAGGACCGCAAGAAGATTGCGGAAGGCCTGTCCAAGCTGCTGGCGGATACCTACACCCTCTACCTCAAGACCCACAACTTCCACTGGAACGTGACGGGGCCGATGTTCAACACGCTGCATACGATGTTCGAGACGCAGTACACCGAGCTGGCGCTGGCCGTGGACGCCATCGCCGAGCGGATCCGCGCGCTGGGCTACCCGGCACCGGGCACGTACAAGGAGTACGCGAAGCTGTCGTCGATCGCCGAGGAAGAAGGCGTGCCCGACGCGACCGAGATGATCCGCAAGCTGGTGGAAGGCCAGGAAGCCGTGGTGCGCACCGCGCGCTCGCTGTTCCCGGCCATCGATGCAGCGGGCGACGAGCCCTCGGCCGACCTGCTGACCCAGCGCATGCAGACGCACGAAAAGACCGCGTGGATGCTGCGCGCGATGCTGGCCTGAGTCTGTCTGACCAGCGCACAACGCGTCACGGCTATCCACGCCGCGACGCGTTTTTTGTTTTGTCTCGCCAGAAGTGAACGCAGTCCCCATGTCCGAACATTCCGCCGCCCCGCCGCAACCCCGCCGTCCCGGACGCCTCGCGCTCTACGCGCGGCTGGTGCGGATCGACAAGCCCATCGGTACCCTGCTGCTGCTGTGGCCCACGCTGTGGGCGCTGTGGATGGCTGCCGAAGGGCCGCCCGCCTGGGGTATTTTCTGGATTTTCTTCGTCGGCACGTTCCTGATGCGCTCGTCGGGCTGCGCCATGAACGACTGGGCCGACCGTGACTTCGACAAGCATGTGAAGCGCACCAAGGAGCGGCCGCTGACCGCTGGCTACATCGCCGGCTGGGAGGCGCTGGTGGTGGCCGCCGTGCTGGCGCTGGCGGCGTTCGCGCTGATCCTGCCGCTGAACGGGCTGACCAAGGCGCTGGCCGTGGTGGCGGCCGTGGTAGCCGGCACCTATCCGTTCTTCAAGCGATTCTTCGCGATTCCGCAGGCCTACCTCGGCATTGCCTTCGGGTTTGGGATTCCGATGGCGTTCGCGGCGGTGCAGGGGGAGGTGCCCCCCGTGGCGTGGCTGATGCTGCTGGCCAACGTCTTCTGGTCCGTGGCCTACGACACCGCCTATGCGATGGTCGACCGTGACGACGACCTGCTGATCGGCATCAAGACCTCGGCGATCACCTTCGGTCGCTTCGACGTGGCGGCGATCATGCTCTGCTACGCCGGCTTCCTGGGCCTGATGGCCTGGGCTGGCGCGCTGCTGGGGCTGGGCTGGCCGTATTACGCCGGGCTGGTGGGGGCGGCCGGTCTGGCCGGCTACCACTACACGCTGATCCGTGACCGCGACCGCATGAAGTGCTTCGCGGCGTTCCGGCACAACAACTGGCTGGGCGGGGTGGTGTTCGCAGGAACGGCGCTCGCCTACTGGCTGAAGTAAGCGGCCGTTCAGCGTTGGTCCGGACTCCCGCCCGGACTATTCCTCAGTCCTTGCCGAACTCGGCGCCCATCTCGCGGCCCCGGGCCGCCGCCGCGTGCATGGCGCGGACGAAGGCGTCCTGCATCTTGTCCGCGTCCATCGACGTCAGCGCCGCGTAGGTCGTGCCGCCCTTCGATGTCACGCGCTCGCGCAGCAGGGACACCGGCTCCGACGACTCGGCAGCTAGCGCGGCCGCGCCCCGGAACGTCTCCACGCCCAGCTGGCGGCCCTGTTCGGCGGTCAGGCCCATCTCCTTCGCCGCGCGCTCCATGGCTTCGATGAAGTAGAAGACGTAGGCCGGGCCGCTGCCCGAGAGGGCCGTCACGGCGTCGATCTGGTTGTCGTCATCGACCCAGACGCACTGGCCCACGGCTTGCGCCACAGCCGTGGCGATGGCGCGGTCCGCCTTGCTCAGGCCCGGCGCGGCGGCCAGGCCGGTCATGCCCATGCCGGCCAGCGCCGGGGTGTTGGGCATCGCCCGTACCAGGCGCGAGGTGCCCAGCCAGCGGCCCATGTCCTGGAGCCGGATGCCGGCCGCCACGCTGATGATCAGATTGCCCTGGCTGGCGCCCAGATGCGGCACGAGCGGCGCCACGGCGTCGCGGAACTGCTGCGGCTTGACCGCCAGCACGATGACGTGGCTGGCGCCGAAGCGGGCGTCCGGCGCGGCCTGGGTCCGGACGCCGAGCGTCTGTTCCAGCCGCTGGCGGGCATCGTCCGACGGATCGATGACGCAAATGGCGCGCGCGGGCACGCCGCGGGCCACCAGGCCGCCGATCAGGGCGGAGGCCATGTTGCCGCCGCCGAGGAAGCCGAAGGTGAGCGTATCGAGCATGTCTTTCCTTGTCTTTTCCGAATGTTGCCGGGTCGATGCGTGTCGCCCGGCGTTCTTGTGGGTGGGGGGGGCGCTGCGCCGTCAGGCGCGCGCGCCGAAAATCGCGGTGCCGATGCGCACCAGTGTGGCGCCCTCGGTGATGGCCGCGCCCATGTCCGCGGACATGCCCATCGAGAGCGTGTCTACGTGTAGACCGGATTGCCGGAGTTGATCAAGCAACCCGCGCAGCGCCGCGAACGGCCGGCGCTGGGCCTCCGGGTCGTCGGCCGGCGCCGGAATCGCCATCAGCCCGCGCAGCCGCAGGTTCGGCAGGGCGGCGATGGCCTGCGCCAGCGGCAGTACCTCGGCCGGCGCCACGCCGCTCTTGCTGGCCTCTTCGCTGATATTGACCTGGATGCAGACCTGGAGCGGCGCCATGCCCACCGGCCGCTGGGCCGACAGCCGCTCGGCGATCTTCAGCCGGTCGATGGCGTGGACCCAGTCGAACTGCTCGGCCACCGGCCGGGTCTTGTTACTTTGCAGCGGGCCGATGAAATGCCAGGCGATCCGGTCGCGCAGGTCGGCCAGGGCGGCGATCTTGTCGAGGCCTTCCTGGACGTAGTTTTCCCCGAAAGCGGCCTGCCCGGCCTGGAAAGCCGCCCGCACGGTGGCCGGCGCGACGGTCTTGGAGACGGCCAGCAGGGTGACCGCGGACGGGTCCCTGCCGGCTTGTTGTGCAGCCGCCGCGATGTCATTTAGCACGGCTTGCAAGTTGGCGGCGATTACAGACATAATCCGGCGGACATACCAAAGAAGTACACAACAACAAGTCGTATATTAGGGTGGGGTCATTATAGATGGACATCGCGCAGCTATTGGCTTTTGCGGTCAAGAACAAGGCATCCGATCTCCACCTCTCGGCAGACATGCCGCCGATGGTGCGTATTCACGGGGATATGCGGCGGATCAACGTGGCGGCCATGGGCCACAAGGACGTCCACGCCATGGTGTACGACATCATGAGCGACGTTCAGCGCAAGAGCTACGAAGAACGCCTCGAGGTCGACTTCTCGTTCGAGATTGCCGGCCTGTCACGGTTCCGGGTCAATGCCTACACCACGCAGCGCGGCTCCGCCGCCGTGTTCCGGACCATTCCGTCGAAAGTCCTGACGCTCGATGACCTCCATGCACCGGCCGTGTTCGCGGACCTCTGCATCAAGCCACGCGGTCTCGTGCTCGTGACCGGGCCGACCGGCTCGGGCAAGTCGACCACGCTGGCGGCCATGGTCGATCACCGCAACGACAACGACATGGGTCACATCCTCACGGTGGAAGACCCGATCGAATTCGTCCACACCTCCAAGAAAAGCCTGATCAACCAGCGCGAACTGGGCCCGCACACGCATTCGTTCTCGAACGCGCTGCGCTCGGCGCTGCGTGAGGATCCGGACGTGATCCTGGTGGGCGAATTGCGTGACCTGGAAACCATCCGGCTGGCGCTGACCGCCGCCGAAACCGGCCACCTGGTCTTCGCCACGCTGCACACGAGTTCCGCCGCCAAGACCATCGACCGGGTCGTGGACGTGTTCCCGCCCGAGGAAAAGGACATGGTGCGGACCATGCTGTCGGAATCGCTCGAGGCCGTGATCTCCCAGACGCTGCTCAAGACGCGCGACGGCAACGGCCGGACCGCGGCGCACGAGATCATGATCGCCACGCCCGCCATCCGCCACCTGATCCGCGAGAACAAGATCGCGCAGATGTACTCGATGATGCAGACGTCGAGCGGTATGGGCATGCAGACGCTCGACCAGTGCCTGAGCGACCTGATCAAGCGCGGCATGATCAACTACAACGACGCGCGGGCGATTGCCAAGAATCCCGACGCCTTCATGGGCTAAGGGGAGGCCGACGCCATGCTCGACCGCGAATCCGCCGCGAAGTACATCAACGACCTGCTAGAGCTGATGGTCAACAACCGCGGCTCGGACCTGTTCATCACGTCCGAATTCCCGCCGGCCATCAAGGTGGACGGCAAGATCACGCCCGTCTCTCAGCAGCCGCTCAACCCGGCGCAGGCGCTGGGCCTGGTCCGTTCGATCATGAACGAGCGCCAGGTGAAGGAATTCGACGAAAGCCGCGAGTGCAACTTCGCGATTACCGCGCCGAACGCCGGGCGCTTCCGCGTCTCGGCCTTCATCCAGCAGGGCAAGGCCGGCATGGTGGTGCGGACGATCAACACGCGCATTCCGTCGGTGGAAGACCTGGACCTGCCCACGTCGCTCCATGAGATCGTCATGGCCAAGCGCGGGCTGGTAATCGTGACCGGCGCCACGGGCTCGGGCAAGTCCACCTCGCTGGCGGCCATGCTCGACCACCGCAACGCGCACTCGTACGGCCACATCATCACGATCGAGGACCCGATCGAGTACGTGCACGCGCACCAGAACTGCGTCGTCACGCAGCGCGAGGTCGGCATTGACACCGAGTCGTGGCACGTGGCGCTGAAGAACACCCTGCGCCAGGCGCCGGATGTGATCCTGATCGGCGAAATCCGCGACCGCGACACCATGGAATACGCGATGCAGTACGCCGAGACGGGCCACCTGTGCCTGGCCACGCTGCACGCCAACAACGCCAACCAGGCCATCGACCGGATCATCAACTTCTTCCCCGAGGAGAAGCGCCAGCAGCTGCTGATCGACCTGTCGCTGAACCTCAAGGCGATGATCTCGCAGCGGCTGCTGCCGCGCGCCGGCCGCAAGGGCCGCGTGCCGGCCGTGGAGATCATGATCGGAACGCCGCTGGTGGCCGACCTGATCTTCAAGGGCGAGATCCACGAGCTCAAGGAAGTTATCAAGAAGTCCCGTGAGCAGGGCATGATCTCCTTCGACCAGGCGTTGTTCGAACTGTACGAGGAAGAGAAGATCGCCTACGAGGACGCGCTCAAGAACGCCGACTCGCTGAATGACCTGCGCCTGATGATCAAGCTCCACAGCGCCCGCCACCGCGACGCCGACCTGGGCGCCGGCACCGAGCACCTGAACGTCATTTGATCGGACGACCGGCGGGCGCGGTATGCTCGCGGTTGTCTGCAATGCATTCTCCGGAGCCGCCATGAGCAACGTCTACCAGTTCGAAGCGAAGTCCCTGTCCGGCCAGCCGGTGCCGCTGGCCGATTTCCACGGCAAGGTGCTGCTGATCGTCAACACGGCCAGCGAGTGCGGCTTCACGCCCCAGTACGCAGGGCTGGAGGCGCTGCACGAGGCCTACGAGCCGCGCGGCCTGGCGGTGCTCGGCTTCCCCTGCAACCAGTTCGGCAAGCAGGAGCCGGGCGACGCGGCGCAGATCGGCCAGTTCTGCGAGACGCGCTTCCAGGTCAAGTTTCCGATGTTCGAGAAGATCGAGGTCAACGGCGCCGGTGCGCATCCGCTCTACAAGTGGCTGACCTCGGAAAAGCCCGGCGTGCTCGGCACCCAGGGCATCAAGTGGAACTTCACCAAGTTCCTGCTGCGCCGCGACGGCACGGTCTTCAAGCGCTACGCGCCCACGACCAAGCCCGAGGACATCCGCGCGGATATCGAGACGCTGCTGAGCGATCCGGCAGCCTGATGGGTCAGCCGGGCCTGACTGCCTCAGCCCGGCATATCGGACTGCACCGCGCGCAGGAAGCCGTTGAGCGAGCGGTCCGGCGTCTCGTGGAATTGCTCGTCGAGGATCTCGATGGTGCGGCAGCGGTCCAGCCGGAAGCTGCGATAGTCGGACCGCGCCGTGCACCACGCCGCCAGCAGCCAGACATTGCCCCAGAAGAACAGCCCCAGCGGCTGCACCACGCGCTCGGTGACGCGCTGCTGGGCATCGATATAGTCGAGCCGCAGCAGCCGTTGCGCGCCAATGGCGCCATGCACGGTGTCGAAGGCCTCGCGCACGGCCGGATGGTTGAGGTACTCGGGCGCGAAAATCCGGCTCTGCTGCGCCGCCACGCGGCGCGGGGGCGGCAGGGCGGCCATCAGCTTCTCCAGCGCCGGATCCGCCGCCGCGGCCAGCGCGCCGCCGCCCCAGGCCTTGAGCAGGCGCAGGCCGGCGACCATCGCTTCCACTTCCATCGCGGTGAACATCAGCGGCGGCACATCGTAATCCGGCCGCAGCCGGTAGCCGATGCCAGCCTCGCCCTCCACCGGCACCCCCGACAGCGACAGCGCCTGGATGTCACGGTAGACCGTGCGCTCGGACACGCCCAGCCGCTGCGCCAGCAATGCCGCCGTGGTCAGCCGGCGGCCACGCAGGACCTGCACGATCTGGAAGAGGCGGTCGGCACGGCGGCTCATGGGCTGGGGAAGAATGAAGGAGGCGGGGGGCCGGATGGGCGCATCATGCCCGCCGGCTCCTGACAGCGTACTGTCAGGAGGGTGTCAGGGGTGGCAGGGGAACCCGCCCCGGTCAGTGGGGCATCCATGCCGCCAGCACCGGCACCACGATGGCGGTCAGCACGCCGTTCAGGCCCATGCCCAGCGCGGCGAAGGCGCCGGCCTCCTGGTTGACCTGGAACGCGCGCGCCGTGCCGATGCCGTGGGCCGCCACGCCGGTGGCGAAGCCGCGAATCACGTAGTCGCGCACGCGCAGCATGTTGAGCAGGCCGGTGGTGCTGACCGCGCCGATGATGCCGGTGGCCATCACCAGCACGGCCGTCAGCGAGGGCAGGCCGCCGATCTTCTCGGACACCCCCATGGCGATCGGGATCGTGACCGACTTGGGCGCCAGCGAGCGCACCACCTCGGGCGACGCCCCCAGCGCGTAGGCGATGCCCACCGCCGACACCACGGCCACCAGCGATCCCGCCACCAGCCCGCAAAGCAGCGGGAAGACGTGCGCGCGCAGCTTCGGCAACTGGGTGTAGAGCGGCACCGCCAGTGCCACCGTGGCCGGCCCGAGCAGGAAGTGGACGAACTGCGCCCCGTCGAAGTAGGTCTTGTACGGCGTGCCGGTCACGGTCAGCACGGTGACGAGGATGGCCACCGAGATCATCACCGGGTTGGCCAGCGGCGAGTACCGCGCGCGCTCGTAGATCCGGAACGCGAAGACGTAGGCGATCAGCGTGGCGGTGAGCCCGATCAGCGGGCTGGCCGACAGGTAGACCCAGATCTCGTTCAGACGCGGCGACATCATGGCTGCGCCCCGCTATCGGCAGCTTCGGCGGCTTCGGCCTGGGGCGGCGCCGGCTTGCGCATCAGCGCCCGGGTGACCAGCGCGGTCACGACGATGGCCAGCCAGGTGGAGATGACCAGCGCGACGACAATCGGCATCCATTCGCCGCCAATCCGGTTGGCGTGGACCATGATGCCGACGCCGGCCGGCACGAACAGCAGCGACAGGTGCTTGAGCAGCTCGCTGGTGGTGTTCTGGATGATGGGGAGCAGGCGGTTGTCGAAGACCAGCCAGCCGAAGAGCAGGAGCATGCCGATCACAGGACCGGGCACGGGCAGGCGCAGCGCGTAGCTGATCACCTCGCCCACGGTCTGGAAGACCAGCAGGATGGCAAACGTCTGGAGCATGGGGGCGCATCAGGGTCGAAATGTGCCGACATGGTACTCCGATGGCGCGGGCCGTGTTTTGCTCCCCTCTCCCTTTGGGAGAGGGCTGGGGGAGAGGGCAGGCGCATCCACGAAGCGTCACCGCGCAGTTCGCTCAATCCCTCTCCCCCGACCCCTCTCCAACAAGCGGGCGAGGGGAGAACTCCCTACGCGCAGACCATGCGCTCCACCAGTTCCACCCAGTGCATCACCGGCGTGTCGGTGCCGCTTTGCAGGTGCGTGATGCAGCCAATATTGGCCGAGACGATGGCATCGGGCGAGGAGGCCTGGAGCTTGGCGAGCTTGTCGTCGCGCAGCGGATAGGACAACTCCGGCTGCAGCACCGAGTACGTACCCGCCGAGCCGCAGCACAGGTGGCTGTCGGCGCAGAGCCGCACCTCGATGCCCAGGCCGGTCAGTAGCGCCTCCACCTTGCCGCGGATCTGCTGGCCGTGCTGAAGCGTACAGGGCGGATGGTAAGCCACGCGCCGGCCGTCGCGCGGCACGGCGCCGGCCAGCTTGTGCAGGTCGTCGGCGAAGTCGGGCAGGATCTCGGACAGGTCGCGCGTCATCGCCGAAACCCGTGCCGCGCGCTCCGCGTAGGCGCGGTCGTGGCGCAGCAGGTGGCCGTAGTCCTTCACCATCACGCCGCAGCCGGAGGCCGTCATGACGATGGCCTCCGCGCCGGATTCGATATAGGGCCACCAGGCGTCGATGTTGGCGCGCATATTGTCCAGCCCGCCGTCGTGGTCGCCGGTGTGGAAGCGGATCGCGCCGCAGCAGCCGGCCTCGCTCGCCACCACCAGTTGCACGCCGAGCTTGTCCAGCACGCGCGCGGTGGCCACGTTGATGTTGGGCGACATCGCCGGCTGCACGCAGCCGTCCAGCAGCAGCATCTTGCGGGTGTGCGTGGTGCGCGGCCACGGCCCCGTCGGCGAGGTGATCGCCGGCAGCTTGTTGCGCAGCGCCACCGGCAGCATCGGACGCATCATCTGGCCGAGCTTCAGCGCCGGGCCGAACAGCTTCGGCCGGGTCAGCCCCTCGCGCAGCAGCCAGCGCGCCATCCGCTCTTTTGCGGGGCGGTGGATGCCTTGCGCCTCGAGTCGCTCATCCACCACCTTCCGGCCGATATCGACCAGCCGCCCGTACTTCACGCCGGACGGGCAGGTCGATTCGCAGTTGCGGCAGGTCAGGCAGCGGTCCAGGTGCAGCCGCGTGCTTTCCGTCACGGGCTGGCCCTCGAGCATCTGCTTCATCAGGTAGATGCGGCCGCGTGGGCCGTCCAGCTCATCGCCGAGCAACTGGTAGGTGGGGCAAGTGGCGGTGCAGAAGCCGCAGTGCACGCACTTGCCGACGATGGACTTGGCTTCTTCGCCTTCGGGCGTGTTGCGCAGGAATTCGGCCAGTGTGGTTTGCATGGTTCGGGGGGCTTGGGCGGTGGGCGGCTCAGAGGCCGGTGTACAGGCGCTGCGGATTGAAGATGCCGGCGGGGTCGAAGGTGGCCTTCAGCCGCTTGTGGATGGCGGCCAGCGGGGCCGACAGCGGCGTGAACACGCCAACTGCCTTGTCGCCGTTGCGGAACAGCGTGGCGTGGCCGCCGGCAGCCTGGGCGATGGCGCGCACCGAATCGGCCGAGACCGTGGCGGGGTCGCCCTCGGGCGCCAGCCACCAGCGCTGGCCGCCGCCCCATTCCACAAGCTGCGTGCCGGGCAGGTCCAGCGGCGGGGCGATGGGCGGCACGGCGATGCGCCACAGTGCGCGGCCATGGTCTTTGGTGTGGGCCGGGGCGAAGAAGGGGTGCGACTGCTCGCGCAGCGCGGCCCAGAGCGCGAGCGCCTCGCCGGGCTCGACGCGATCGCCGCCCAGCTTCTCGCACGCGGCGCGCACGGCCGCCGTGGCGCCCGAGAGCCGCACGTCAAGCACGCCGTCCTGCCACGCCGACGCCGCGATCGGCAGCGGCTGGCCGCCCCAGCGGTTCAGGCGCTCGATGGCTTCGGCCTGCGGCAGCGCAAAGCGGAGCGTGGCGTCGTCGAACGGTATCGGCAGCACCTTCAGCGAGACCTCCAGGATCAGGCCGAGCGTGCCGAGCGAGCCGGTCAGCAGCCGCGAGACGTCATAGCCGGCCACGTTCTTCATCACCTGCCCGCCGAAATGCAGCACCTCGCCGCGTCCGTCCATCAGCTGCACGCCGAGCACGAAATCGCGCAGCGCGCCCACTGACTGCCGGCGCGGGCCGGACAGCCCKGCCGCCACGGCGCCGCCCAGCGTGGCGATGCCGGGCGCGGCGAAATGCGGCGCCTCGAAGGCCAGCATCTGGCGACGTTCGGCCAGCGCGGCCTCGATCTCGGCCAGCGGCGTGCCGCAGCGTGCCGTGACCACCAGCTCCGCCGGGTCATAGTCGACGATGCCGGCGTAGGGGCGGGTGTCGAGCACGGTGCCGACCAGCGCCTGGCCGTAGAAGTCCTTGCTGCCGCCGCCGCGCAGGCGCAGCGGGGCGCGGCTGTCGCCGGCCTGGCGGATGGCATCGCGAAAGGCGTCGAGTGTGGCTTCCATATGGGGGACCCTTGGCGTTTTTTGTTGGGTTGTCGTCGAATCAGGGCTGGCGCGGCGGCGTCTTGCCGGGGCCGCCGAGATCCTCGAACCCCGTCGGGTTCTCGACCTGATAGGGAGGCAGCACCGTCCCGCAATGCTTGCAGAAGCCCGCGTCGGGGTCGTGCCCCTCGGTCAGGCAGTGCTCGCAACAGCGCGTGGTCAGCGGCCGCCGGATGATGCTGGCCGCCAGTTCCGCGCCGACGATGCCGGTCGGGAAGGCGATGATCCCGTAGCCGAGCAGGATGGTCAGCGAGGTGATGAACTGCCCGATGGGCGTGCGCGGCACGATGTCGCCGAAGCCGGTCGTGGTCAGCGTGACGATGGCCCAGTACATGCTGACCGGGATGCTGGTGAAGCCGTGCCGCGGGCCTTCCACCACGTACATGATCGTGCCGAGGATGATCGTGATGATGAACACGGTGCCCAGGAACACGAAAATCTTGCGGCGGCTGTTGGACAGCGCCATGGCCAGGATCTGGGCTTCCTCGAAATAGACCGTGAGCTTGAGGATCCGGAACACGCGCAGCAGCCGCAGCAGCCGCACGTCGATCAGGAAGGCCAGTTCTGGCACGAAGAACGCGGCCCAGGTCGGGATGATCGAGATGAAGTCGATGATGCCGAAGAAGCTGAACGCGTAGCGCAGCGGCCGGCGCACCACCAGCAGCCGCATCACGTACTCGGCCGTGAACAGCAGCGTGAACATCCACTCCAGCAGCGTGAACGCCAGCCCGGCGCGCGCGTTGATCGACGGCACGCTGTCCAGCATCACGATGGCCACGCTGGTCACGATGGCGATCAGCAGCACGATGTCGAACAGGCGCCCCTGGCGCGTGTCGGCCTCGAAGATGATCGTGTACCAGCGCTGGCGCCAGCCGGCTTCGGGCTGGCCCAGGCGCTGCCGGGTGCGCGCGTTGAGGAAGCGCTCCTGGCGGGCGTCCCGTTGGTGGGTGTTGGGGTTGGGCATGGGTGGCGATGGTGAGCGGGTAGCGGTGGGGCGCGTGGCCCGCCCGGTACCCGCCCGCGCTCAGAAGCGCGGCAGGTCCGGATGCGGCAGCAGGCCGCGCCTGACGTGCATCTTGCCGTACTCGGCGCAGCGCGCCAGCGTCGGGATGGCCTTGTCCGGGTTCAGCAGCCGGGCCGGGTCGAAGGCGGCCTTCACGCCGAAGAACGCATCGCGCTCGGCCGGCGAGAACTGCACGCACATCGAATTCAGCTTCTCCACGCCCACGCCGTGCTCGCCGGTGACGGTGCCGCCCAGTTCCACGCAGGACTCCAGGATGTCGGCACCGAACAGTTCGGCGCGATGCCATTCGTCGAGGTCCTCGCCGTTGAACAGGATCAGCGGGTGCATGTTGCCATCGCCGGCATGGAAGACGTTGATGCAGCGCAAGGCGTACTTGCGTTCCATCGCCTCGATCCGCTTGAGCAGCGTGCCGATGTGCTTGCGCGGGATCGTGCCGTCCATGCAGTAGTAGTCGGGCGAGATGCGCCCGGCGGCCGGGAAGGCGTTCTTGCGCCCGCTCCAGAAGCGCAGCCGTTCGGCCTCGCTCTGCGACACCGTGATCCGCGTGGCGCCCGAGCGGCGCAGCACCTCGCTCATCCGCTCGATCTCCTCGGCCACTTCCTCGGGCGTGCCGTCCGATTCGCACAGCAGGATGGCGGCGGCGTCGAGGTCGTAGCCCGCCTTGACGAACTCCTCCACGGCGGCCGTGGCGGGCTTGTCCATCATCTCCAGGCCGGCCGGGATGATGCCGGCGGCAATCACGTCGGCCACGGCGTTGCCGCCTTTTTCCACATCGTCGAAGCTGGCCATGATGACCTGCGCGAGCTGCGGCTTGGGAATCAGCCGGACGGTGATCTCGGTGGCGACGGCCAGCATGCCCTCGGAGCCGATCAGCGTGGCCAGCAGGTCCAGGCCCGGCGCGTCGGGCGCCTCGGAGCCGAAGACCACCACATCGCCCTCCATCGTCACGGCGCGCACGCGCAGCACGTTGTGCACGGTGAGGCCGTACTTGAGGCAGTGCACGCCGCCCGAGTTCTCGGCCACGTTGCCGCCGATGGAGCAGGCGATCTGCGAGGACGGGTCGGGTGCGTAATAGAGATTGTGCGGCGCGGCGGCCTCGGAGATGGCGAGGTTGCGCACGCCGGGCTGGACCACGGCGGTGCGCGAGTAGGAATCGACCGAGAGGATGCGCTTGAACTTGGCCAGCGACAGCACCAGCCCGCCGGCGATGGGCATCGCCCCGCCCGAGAGGCTCGTGCCGGAGCCGCGCGGCACTACCGGCACCCCGAGTTCGTGGCACAGGCGCAGGATGGCGCAGACCTGTTCCTCGGTGTCGGGCAGGACCACGGCGTCGGGCACCTGGCGGTAGGCGGCCAGGCCATCGCACTCGTACGGCACGGTGTCCTCGGCCTTCCAGAGCACGGCGGCAGGCGGGAGGATGCGGGCCAGGCCGGCCAGCAGCGCGGCGCGGGGGCCGTCGGCCTGCGTGGCAGCGCCGGCCAGGGTGTGGGCGTCTTGCGGGGCGTTCATGGCAACTCCTTGACGAGCCGGCCGCCGCGCATCGCTTCACGCACCCGGCCGGGACGGCAGACTATAGCGCAGGCCCCCTGCCACGGGAGCCTTCGCCCACGTGAATTCGGCATGGCAAGCCGATCAAAACTGCTCATGCCATGCGCCCCGGCCCGGCTGGCGCGCGCTTCTCTCTCCAGCCTAGTGGCCCGGACGCTACCAGTCCAGCCCGAGCAGCCAGTCGACGAAGTAGCGCGCCTCTGGCTGGAGCGGCGCCTGCTCGCGCTCGACGATGTAGTAGCCGTGCGGCGAGACCGATTCCACATCGAGCAGCTTGACCATCTGTCCGGCGGCCAGCCACTGGCGCGCCATGCGCTGGCGCACCAGTCCCACGCCCTGGTTCGAGACGATGGCTTCCAGCATCAGGCCGATATCGTTGAATTGCGGGCCGGTCTGGGGCTCCGGCCAGTCGAGCCCGGCGGTCTCGAACCACGGCCGCCACGGCTCCAGCGGACTGCGCAGCAGCACGAGGTTGTGCAGGTCGTCTGGCTTGGCGATGGCGCGCCCGTTGACCCGCTCGTAGTACTCCCGCCCGCACGCCGGAAACACCGGTTCGACTAGCAGTTTCGTGGTTTTGAGGCCCGAATAGCGTCCCGTGCCGTAGCGGATCTCGACATCGGTGTCCTCGGCCTTCACATCGAGGAAGGGCACGGACAGGTGCAGTTCCAGGTCGATATGGGGGTAGAGCGCGCCGAACTCGGGCAGGCGCGGCACCAGGTGCTGCCGGCCGAACGTCGGCGGAATGGCCACCCGCAGCCGCGTGCGCAGCTTGTTGTACTCGGGGCGGGCCAGTTCGTTGAGGGACTTCAGCGCGTCCTGCACATTGCGCTGGTAGCGCGTGCCGGCGGCGGTGAGCCGCAGCGCGGCGTTGGAGCGCACGAACAGGTCGTCGCCCCATAATTCCTCCAGATTCTTGATGCGGTGCGAGACCGCGCTGGGCGTGACGGACAGTTCTTCCGCCGCACGCGCGAAGCTGCCAAGCCGCGCGGCGGCCTCGAACGCGATCAGCAGGTGCAGGGGCGGGACGCGGTGGAACACCGATGCCATGGCGCGGGCCCCCGGTCAGCGCGCCGCGCTGAAGATCTTGCCCGGATTCAGAATCTGATTGGGATCGAGCGCCGCCTTGATCGCCCGCATCAGGTCCAGTGCGTCCTCGCCGTGCTCCTGCACGAGGAAACCCATCTTGTGCAGCCCCACGCCGTGCTCGCCGGTGCAGGTGCCGCCCATGGCCAGCGCCCGTTCGACGATGCGGCGGTTGATGTCCTCCGCCTCGGCCATTTCCTCGGGCTTGGCCGGGTCGACCAGGATCGCCACGTGGAAGTTGCCATCGCCGACATGGCCGACGATGGGGCAGGGCAGCTGCGAGGCGTTCAGGTCGCGCTCGGTCTCGGTCACGCAGTCGGCCAGGCGGGAAATCGGCACGCAGACGTCGGTTGTCACGGACTTGCAACCGGGCTTGAGCTGCAGCATCGCAAAGTAGGCCGTATGGCGCGCATTCCAGAGCCGGCTGCGGTCTTCGGGGCGCGTGGCCCATTCGAAGCCCTGGCCGCCGTGCTCGTCGGCAATCTGCTGCACGGTTTCGGCCTGCTCGCGCACGCCGGCCTCGGTGCCGTGGAACTCGAAGAACAGGTGCGGGGTTTCCGGCAGCGTGAGGTTGTCGTGGCGGTTGATCGCGCGGATGGCCAGCGCATCGACGAACTCCACGCGGGCCACCGGCACGCCAAGCTGGATGGTCTGGATCGTGGCGCGCACGGCGTCGCCCATGCTCGGGAACGCGCACACGGCGGCCGAGATCGCTTCCGGCTGCGGGTAGAGCCGCACGGTGACCTCGGTGATGATGCCGAGCGTGCCTTCGCTGCCGACGAACAGCCGGGTCAGGTCATAGCCGGCCGACGACTTGCGCGCCTGGGTGCCGGTGCGGATCACGCGGCCGTCCGCCGTGACCACGGTCAGGGCCAGCACGTTCTCGCGCATCGTGCCGTAGCGGACCGCGTTGGTGCCGGAGGCGCGCGTGGCGCACATCCCGCCCAGCGAGGCATCGGCGCCCGGGTCGATCGGGAAGAACAGCCCGGTGTCCTTGATTTCCTGGTTCAGCTGCTTGCGGGTCACGCCCGGCTGCACCGTCACGGTCAGGTCCTCGGGATGCACCGCCAGCACGCGGTTCATCTGGGAGAGGTCCAGGCTGATGCCCCCGGCCACGGCCAGCAGGTGGCCTTCGAGCGACGATCCGGCGCCGTAGGGGATCAGCGGCACCCCATGCTGGTTGCAGAGGCTGGCCAGTTCGGCGATTTCCTCGGTGGTGTGGGCGAAGACCACGGCGTCCGGGGCGGCGGGCGGGAACGGGGATTCGTCGCGGCCATGGTGGGCGCAGACGCCGGCCGAGGTGGAAAACCGTTCGCCGAAGCGGGCGGCCAGTGTCTCGGCCAGGGCAACGGGAAGGGGACGGCGCGCCAGGGCGGCGGCGGGCGTGGGGTGGTTCATGCTTTTGTCTCCGGCGAATCCCGCCATTCTACGCCGTCCGCGTCACGCGGCGGACCGCATCGCGGCGCCCGGAACCCGCCCCGAAGCCCGGGTTCGGGGCCATAATTGCGCCACTTCAAACCAAGACGAGGGAGACCGGCATGGGTAACCGCCTGTCCAAGATCGCCACCCGCACCGGTGACGCCGGCACCACCGGGCTGGGCGACGGCAGCCGCACGGGCAAGAACAGCGAGCGCATCGCCGCCATCGGCGACGTGGACGAACTGAATTCCCACATCGGCCTGCTGCTGACCGAGCCGGACCTGCCGGATGACGTGCGCGCCGCCCTGCTCCATATCCAGCACGACCTGTTCGACCTGGGCGGCGAGCTGTCGATTCCGGGCTACACGCTGCTCAAGGAAGCGCAGGTGATCCAGCTGGACGACTGGCTGGCGCACTACAACGCGAACCTGCCCCGGCTGGCGGAGTTCATCCTGCCGGGCGGCAGCCGCGCCGCCGCCCAGGCCCACGTCTGCCGTACGGTGTGCCGCCGGGCGGAGCGGGCGCTGGTGGCGCTGGGCGCCACCGAGGCCCTCAACGAGGCGCCGCGCCAGTACCTGAACCGGCTCTCGGACCTGCTGTTCGTCCTCGCCCGGGTGCTGAATCGGGCCGGCGGCGGCACCGACGTCCTCTGGCAGCGCGAGCGGCAGTCCTGATATCCGCCAAAAAAGATAACAATAAGCCACTTTTTGGCCGCTCCCGACGCAGGCACGGTGCTACCCCGCAAAACCGAGAAAATTACTCGGAATTGCGGGTTCTGCCCTTGAAATGCCCCCGGACGGCCACATTTCGCACTCAGGTTGAATTGCAGCCGCTGCGCCAAAGCAGGGCTCAATAGGAGAGAACACAAATGGGTAAGATCATCGGTATCGACTTGGGTACCACCAATAGCTGCGTTGCGATCCTGGAAGGCAACACGCCGAAGGTCATCGAGAACGCCGAAGGCACGCGCACCACCCCGTCGATCATCGCCTACATGGAAGATGGCGAGATCCTGGTCGGCGCGCCGGCCAAGCGCCAGGCGGTCACGAATCCGCGCAACACGCTGTACGCCGTGAAGCGCCTGATCGGCCGCAAGTTCGAAGAAAAGGAAGTGCAGAAGGACATCGGCCTGATGCCCTACGCCATCGTCAAGGCCGATAACGGCGACGCATGGGTGGGCGCGCGTGACCAGAAGCTGGCCCCGCCGCAGGTGTCCGCCGAAGTGCTGCGCAAGATGAAGAAGACCGCCGAGGACTACCTGGGCGAGCCGGTGACCGAAGCCGTGATCACCGTGCCGGCTTACTTCAACGACTCGCAGCGTCAGGCGACCAAGGACGCCGGCCGCATCGCGGGCCTGGACGTCAAGCGCATCATCAACGAGCCGACTGCCGCCGCGCTGGCGTTCGGCATGGACAAGAACGAGAAGGGCGACCGCAAGATCGCCGTGTATGACCTCGGCGGCGGCACGTTCGACATCTCGATCATCGAGATCGCGGACGTGGACGGCGAGAAGCAGTTCGAAGTGCTGTCGACCAACGGCGACACCTTCCTCGGTGGCGAGGACTTCGACCAGCGCATCATCGACTACATCATCGGCGAGTTCAAGAAGGACCAGGGCGTTGACCTGTCCAAGGACGTGCTGGCGCTGCAACGCCTGAAGGAAGCCGCTGAAAAGGCCAAGATCGAGCTGTCCAGCTCGCAGCAGACCGAGATCAACCTGCCGTACATCACGGCGGATGCCTCGGGTCCGAAGCACTTGAACCTGAAGATCACGCGCGCCAAGCTGGAAGCGCTGGTGGAAGACCTGATCAAGCGCACGATCGACCCGTGCCGCACCGCCATCAAGGATGCGGGCGTCAAGGTGGGCGATATCGACGACGTGATCCTGGTCGGCGGCATGACCCGCATGCCCAAGGTGCAGGAGCAGGTGCGCGAGTTCTTCGGCAAGGAAGCGCGTAAGGACGTGAACCCGGACGAAGCCGTGGCCGTCGGTGCCGCCATCCAGGGCTCGGTGCTGTCGGGCGACCGTACCGACGTGCTGCTGCTGGACGTGACGCCGCTGTCGCTGGGCATCGAGACGCTGGGCGGCGTGATGACCAAGATGATCAGCAAGAACACGACCATCCCGACCAAGCACGCACAGGTCTTCTCGACGGCCGACGACAACCAGCCGGCGGTGACGATCAAGGTGTTCCAGGGCGAGCGCGAGATGGCCAGCGGCAACAAGCTGCTGGGCGAGTTCAACCTGGAAGGCATTCCGCCGTCGCCGCGTGGCACGCCGCAGATCGAGGTCTCGTTCGACATCGACGCCAACGGCATCCTGCACGTGGGCGCCAAGGACAAGGCCACCGGCAAGGAAAACCGCATCACTATCAAGGCGAACTCGGGTCTGTCGGAAGACGAGATCCAGCGCATGGTGAAGGACGCCGAGGCCAACGCCGAGGAAGACAAGCGCGCCCGTGAGCTGGCCGATGCCCGCAATCAGGCCGATGCGCTGGTCCACTCGACCCGCAAGGCCGTGGCCGAGCATGGCGACAAGCTCGAGGCCGGCGAGAAGGAAAAGATCGAAGTCGCGATCAAGGAACTGGAAGACGCCGCACGCGGCGGCGACAAGGCCGAGATCGAAACCAAGATCAACGCGCTGTCCGAAGCGAGCCAGAAGCTGGGCGAGAAGGTCTACGCCGACATGCAGGCCAAGGCCGGTGAAGCCGGCGGTGCAGCCGGTGCCGCGGGCGGCCAGCAGCAGCAGTCCCAGGCGCAGCCGCAGGACGATAACGTCGTGGACGCCGAGTTCAAGGAAGTGAACGACAAGAAGTAAGCGGGAATCAGCGGGAGCGGCGCAGGTGCATCCAGCGCCACTCCCGCCCCGACGCCGGGCGATGGTGTTCTGACACAGGGTGAGAAACCGTGGTCGAACACCTCGCTCGGCTTTTTTGCTATTCGCCCGACCGGTGATTCTTTGCCGGGCAGGCCAATCAGGTAAGAGCCACCATGGCAAAACGTGACTATTACGAAGTGCTCGGGGTAGGCAAGAACGCGAGCGACGAAGAGATCAAGAAGGCTTATCGCAAGCTCGCGATGAAGTACCACCCGGACCGCAATCCGGACAGCAAGGAAGCGGAAGACAAGTTCAAGGAGGGCAAGGAAGCGTACGAGATGCTCTCCGACCCCGAGAAGAAGGCGGCCTACGACCAGTATGGCCACGCCGGCGTGGACCCGAACATGGCTGGCGGCTTCGGCGGCGGCCAGGGCTACGGCGGGTTTGCCGAAGCCTTCGGCGACATCTTCGGCGACATCTTCGGCCAGCAGGGCGGCCAGCGTCGCGGCAACGGCCCGCAGGCCTACCGTGGCGCCGACCTGCGCTACAGCATGGAAATCTCGCTGGAGCAGGCCGCGCATGGCCACGAGGCGCAGATCCGCGTGCCGCACTGGGAAGACTGCGAACACTGCCACGGCAATGGCGCCGAGCCGGGATCGTCGGTGGAAACCTGCCCGACCTGTAACGRCGTGGGCCAGGTGCGTGTGTCGCAAGGCTTCTTCACGATGCAGCAGACCTGCCCGAAGTGCCACGGCAGCGGCAAGTTCATCCCCAAGCCGTGCGTGAAGTGCCATGGCCAGGGCAAGCTGAAGTCGCAGAAGACGCTGGAAGTGAAGATTCCGGCCGGCATCGACGAAGGCATGCGCATCCGCTCGTCGGGCAATGGCGAGCCGGGCATCAACGGCGGCCCCCCGGGCGACCTGTATGTGGAAGTGCACATCAAGGCGCACGAGGTATTCGAGCGTGATGGCGATGACCTGCACTGCCAGATGCCGATCTCCTTCGCCACGGCGGCGCTGGGCGGCGAACTGGAAGTGCCGACGCTGGGCGGCCGCGCCAGCTTCCCGGTGCCGGAAGGCACGCAGGGCGGCAAGACGTTCCGGCTGCGTGGCAAAGGCATCAAGGGTGTGCGGTCGGGCTATCCCGGCGACCTCTACGTCCATGTGAACGTGGAAACGCCGGTCAAGCTGACCGAGGCCCAGAAGGACATGCTGCGTGAATTCGACCGCTCGGTGCACGAGGGCGGCTCGCGCCACAGCCCGCAGGAGCAGTCCTGGCTGGACAAGGTGAAAAGCTTCTTCAGCTAAATCGCCGGATTGCCCGGCAGGCAGGACGATGAAACCGGCCACGTGACCAGCGTGGCCGGTTTTTTCATGCCCGGCGCGGCGATAATGCGGCATTGATGCACCCTGCCGAGTTGCCGTGGTTCCGCCGTCCCCCGCCCCCTCCAGCGCCAGTTTCGACCCCTTCGTCCTGCTTGACGATGCCGCCGCCGCACCCGGCGTGGCGGCGTCGCGCCTCTATACGGGGTTTGTCCAGGCCGATGTCCTGCCCGCCGGCACCGATCCCGCCACGCTGGATGCGCTGCTGGCCGCCGGCTGGCGCCACGGGCTGCATGCCACGCTGTTCGCGCCGTACGAGTACGGCGGGGCGCTGGTCGGGGCGCCGGTCCATTGCGGCGATGCGCTGCCGTTCCATGACGGCGCGCTGCAACTGCTCTGGTTCCGCGACCTGGCCCGGCTTGACGGCGACGCCGTAGGCGCATGGCTGGCCGCGCGGGCAGAATCCTCCCCGGCCGGGGCGATGGACGTACGCGCCGAGCCGTCGCACGCCGTCTACGCGGACGCCATCGCGCGCATCCACGCCTATATCGCGGCCGGCGATACCTATCAGGTGAATTTCACGCAGCGGCTCCGCTTCTCCGCCTTCGGCGACCCGGTGACGTTCTACGCCGCGCTGCGGGCCGCGCAGCCGGTGCCGTTCGGCGTGCTGGCCTGGCTACCCGGCGATGGCTGGGTGCTGTCGCTATCGCCCGAGCTGTTCGTCGAACACGACGGCGCCGGGCATCTGGTGACCCGGCCGATGAAGGGCACCGCGCCGCGCATCGGGGACGCCGAGCAGGATGCCCGCGCCGCGCGCCGGCTGGCTGCCGACGCCAAGAACCGKGCCGAAAACSTGATGATCGTSGACCTGCTGCGCAACGACCTGGGCCGCATCGCCCAGCCCGGCAGCGTGGCCGTGCCCGACCGCTTCGTGGTCCAGCCATTCGGCCGCGTGCTGCAGATGACCTCCACCGTGACGGCCACGGCGCGGCCCGGCACCGGCTTCGGCGCGCTGATGGCGGCGCTGTTCCCATGCGGCTCGATCACCGGCGCGCCCAAGCGGCGGACCATGCAGATCATCGCCGAACTGGAAACCGCGCCGCGCGGCCTCTACACGGGCGCCATCGGCTGGCTCGATGCGCCGGCCGATGGCCAGCCCTGCGGCGCCTTCGGCATGTCCGTGGCCATCCGCACGCTGGTGCTGGGGCCGCAGGGTGACGACGGCCTGCGCCGGGGCGAGATGGGGGTGGGCGGCGGCATCGTCCATGACAGCGTGGCCGCCGACGAATTCGCCGAGTGCGGCTGGAAGGCGCGCTTCCTGACTGCGCACGATCCCGGCTTCACGCTGTTCGAGACCATGCACGCGCGCGATGGCGTGGTGCTGCACCGCGAGCGCCATCTGACGCGGCTGGCGCATTCCACGGCCGTGTTCGGCTTCGCGTTCGACCAGCCCGCCGCGCGGGCGGCCATGCAGGCCGAGGCAGGGCGGCTGGGCGATGGCGACTGGCGGCTGCGGATGGCCGTCGACAAGGCCGGCGTGCTGGCCTTCGCGAGCGGCCCGCTGGCGCCGCGCGCCGAGCCGGTGGCGCTACTCGACCTGGCCGCGACGCCCTTGCCGGTGGCCGACCCGATGCGCCGCCACAAGTCCAGCGCCCGCGCCACGTTCGATGCCGGCTGGCAGGCGGCCGAGCGCGAGGGCGGCTTCGACGCGCTGTTCTTCAACACGCGCGACGAGTTGCTCGAAGGCGGACGCAGTTCGGTGTTCGTGAAGGTGGGCGGGCGCTGGCTGACGCCGCCGCTGTCGGCGGACATCCTGCCGGGCGTGATGCGCGCCGTGGTGCTCGAAGCGGGCGACGCACTGATCGACGGCCCGATCGAACAGGCCGTGGTCACGCGTGAGATGGTGCGGCACGCCGAGGCCATCGTCATCGCCAATGCGCTGCGCGGGACGATGCGGGCGCGGCTGCGCTAAATAGGAAGCGTAGGCGCCAGCCGCCTACCGATGCCGCGTATCGAGCCGGCCGTCCCCCAGTTTCCATCTGACCACCCCGGGCAGGTTGATCAGTTCCCGGTCGTGGCAGACCATCACCACGGAGCGGCCTTCCGCCGCCAGTTCCCCGATCAGCGCAATCACCTGCTCGCGCGCGTGGCCGTCGAGGTTGGAGGTCGGTTCGTCGAGCAGCAGCAATTCCGGCTCCAGCACCTTGGCTCGCGCCAGCGCCACACGCTGGACTTCGCCGCCGGACAGCTTCTCCGGCGCGGTGTCCTGCACATGGACGATGCCGGCCCAGCCCAGCGCCGCGCCCACGCGTCGCTCGATCTCGTCGTGCGCCACGCCCCGCGCCCGCAGGCCATAGGCGATGTTGTCGCGTACCGAGGTGCGGAACAGGTAGGGATGCTGGTGCATATAGGCCACGCGCTGGCGCAGCGCGGGCGGGAGCGGCGTCAGCGGCGCCTCGCGGTGCTTGCCGCCTTCGTCTTGCCACGCCACGGTCGCGCCCGGTGCCGGCTCCAGCCCGGCCATCATCCGCAGCAGCGTGGACTTGCCCGCGCCGTTCACGCCGGTCAGCGCCACGGCGGCGGCGCGCGGGAATACCAGTTCGGGGATGTCGAACAACTGGCGAGCGCCGACGCGCCGCGCCAGTCCCCGCACCGTCAGCAGTGCGCTGGTCATCGCCGGAACCCTCCCGCGCCTTGCAGCCAGGCGAGCATGATGTTGACGGCCAGCGCCAGCGCCACCAGCACGATGCCGAGCGCGATGCCCTGCGCGAACTCGCCCTTGCTGGTCTCCAGCGCGATGGCCGTGGTGATGGTGCGCGTGGAGCCTTCGATATTGCCGCCGATCATCAGCGCSGAGCCCACCTCGGCAATCACGCGCCCGAAGCCGGCCACCACGGCCGCCATCAGGCCGAAACGCAGTTCGCGCAGCACGGTGAAGAAGGTGCGCCAGCGGCCGGCGCCGAGCACCCAGGCGGTCTCGCGCAGGCGCGGATCCGCCGCCTGCATGGCCGCGAGCGAGAACGCCAGCACCACGGGAAAGCCGATCACGGCCTGCCCGAAGACCATGCCGGATGGGGTGAACAGCAGGGAGAAACTACCCAGCGGCCCCTGCCGCGTGAACAGCAGGTAGAGCACCAGGCCAACCAGCACCGTCGGGAACGACAGGAAGGCCTGCGCCAGCACCACCACCACGCGCCGGCCGGGAAAGGCATGGGTGGCGATCAGGTAGGCGGCGCCGATGGCCGGCACGGTAGCCAGCGCCAGGCCGAGCACCGCCACCATCAGCGAGGTCCAGACGATGAACCATAGCGCGCCGTCCCCGCTGCCCAGCAGGCGGAAAGCGTCCAGCGTGGCCGTGCCGATCTCCACGTGGGCGCGCTCAGGCGGAGAACGTGTGCTCGACGGCCGGGAAGCTCCCGTCCTTCACGGCGGCGACATAGGCGCGCACGGCGGCCTCGATCGAGGTCTGGCCGTCCATGAAGTTGCGCACGAACTTGGCCTTGCGGCCCGGATAGATATTGAGCATGTCCTGCAGCACCAGCACCTGGCCGGAACAGTCCACGCCGGCGCCGATGCCGATGGTCGGAATCGTCAGCTGTGCCGTGACCTCGCCAGCCAGCGCGGCCGGCACGGCTTCCATGACGATCAGCTGCGCACCGGCGGCCTGCAGCGCCAGCGCGTCACGCTTGAGCTGCGCGGCGCCGGCATCGGTCTTGCCCTGCACCTTGAAGCCGCCCAGCGCGTGCACCGACTGCGGGGTCAGGCCGATGTGGGCGCACACCGGAATGCTGCGCTCGACCAGGAACTTCACGGTGGGAGCGAGCCAGTCGCCGCCTTCCAGCTTCACCATCTGCGCGCCCGCGCGCATCAGCGCGGCGGCGCTCTCGAAGGCCTGCGTGGGCGTGCCGTAGGTGCCGAACGGCAGGTCCGAAACCAGCAGCGCGGTCTGGTTGCCGCGCGCCACGCATTCGGTGTGATAGACCATGTGCGGCAGCGTGACGGGCAGCGTGGTCTGCTGGCCCTGCATTACGTTGCCGAGCGAATCGCCGACGAGGATGACTTCCACGCCGCAGAAATCGAGCAGTGCGGCGAAGCTCGAGTCGTAGGCAGTCAGCATGACGATCTTGTCGTCCGCGGCACGCATGGCCTGGAGCTTGGGAATGGTGACGGTCTTGCGGGAGGGGTCGAGGAGGTAACTCATGGCAGTGCCCGTGGGGGTGTGTGGCTGCCTGGGCCTGAGGCGGGCAGGGCGGTCAGGGGGCCGCGAGATTCAGGAAGGCCTTGCGGCCCCGCATGTTCTCGATGCGCGACAGTAGTGTACGGAAATCGCCGTCGTTGTCCACCGGATTGAAGCGCGCGGTGTCCACGATCAGGACCGGCGCCTCGTCGTAGCGGTGGAACAGTTCGCCGTAGGCGTCGGTCAGCCGCTGGAGGTAGGTCTCGTCGATGCCGGACTCGCCAGGCAGGCCGCGCCGCGCAATCCGCTCGCGCAGCAGCGACGGCGTGGCCTGGAGCATGATGACCAGGTCCACGCGCTGGGCCGGCACCTGGAGCCGGGCGGCGAGCGCGTCGTAGAGCGCGAGTTCGTCGGCTTCGAGGGTCAGCGCCGCATAGAGGCGGTCACGTGCGTAGAGGAAATTGCCGATCACGCGCTGGCCGGCCAGCAGCGCGGCCTGCCATTGCTGGATCTGGGTGGCGCGCTGGTCCAGGCAGTGCAGTTGCATCGGCAGGGCATAGCGCTGCGGTTCGCGGTAGAAGCGTTCGAGGAAGGGGTTCTGGCGTGCGCCGTCAGGTAGTTCGCCGGCCTGGAGCGTGCGGGCCAGGCGCTGCGCCAGCGAGGTCTTGCCGGAGCCGACGGGCCCTTCGACGACGATGCGGCGCAGATGGTCGAGCATGGCTCGTGGGGTGCCGATGGATCAGGCGTGGATCACGCCTGCGTGCCGCCTTCCTGCAGGCGGGGGCATTTGCATGAGGAAAACTTCTCGATGCGCTGGTCGCGCACGCCGGGCAGGAAGTCCGCCGCGCGGCCACGGCCCGGGATGACCAGTTCGCCGTCCAGCTCCACCAGCGGCACCAGCACGAAGGCGCGCTCGGTGATGCGTGGATGCGGCACGGTCATCGCCTCGGAGTCGATCCGGTCGGCGCCGAACAGCAGCAGGTCGAGGTCCAGCGTGCGCGGCGCGTTGTGAAACGGGCGCTCGCGGCCGAACTGGTCCTCGATGTGGTGGCAGATGCGCAACAGCTGCGGCGCGGTGAAGGACGTCTCCACCTTCACCACGGCGTTGAAGTAGTCGTCGCCGCTGGCGTCGACGGGTGCGGTGCGGTAGAACGAGGACTTGGCCAATACCGTGATGCCGACCTGCTGGGCCAGGCACACGATGGCGTCCTTCAGTGCCTGGCGGGCATCGCCGAGATTGGCGCCGATGCCGATAAAGGCAAGTGTCATGTTATTCCTCCGGCTGGGCGCGGCCGGACTCCGATGCGGCTTGACCCCCCTCCGCCGCGTCCGTGTCGCCCCGGGAAGAAACTTTATCCGATTTCCGCGGACCGCGCCGACGACGCTTCTTGCGCGCCGGGCCCTCGCCATCGACGCCCGCGAAGCCTTCGCCCTCGTCGGCACCCTGGCCGCCCTGGCCACCGGCGGCGCCCGAGCCACCCTTGCCGCGCTTCTGGCGGGTGGCCTCGATCATGTCTTCGCGCGTATCGGGCGGCGCGTTCTGGAAGTCGGTCCACCATTGGCCGATTTCAGCCGGCTGTTCGCCCGATTCGCAGCGCAGTTGCAGGAAGTCATAGCCGGCACGGAAGCGCGGCGATTCCAACAGGCGGAACGGCATGCGGCCCACGCGCTTCTCGAAGCGCGGCTGCATGCCCCAGATGTCGCGCATGTCGGTGACAAAACGACGCTGGATGGCCAGTTGGCCGGTCTGCTTCTCCAGCACCATGTCCATGGCCGTGTTGAGCGCGGCAATCGCGTGCTCGCCCTCGTCGCGCAGCTTGTTCCAGCGTTGCAGCACGTGGTGCCACAGCAGCGCGGCGAACAGGAAACCGGGCGACACCGGCTTGCCGGCCTGCACGCGGCGGTCGGTGTTGTCGAGCGCCAGCTGCACGAAGCGCTGGCCCATCGGCTGCTCCAGCGCCACGTCCAGCAGCGGCAGCAGGCCCTTGTGCAGGCCGGCCTTGCGCAGCTCCTGCAGCGAGGCCCAGGCGTGCCCGGACATCAGCAGCTTCAGCATTTCGTCGAACAGGCGCGCGCTCGGCACGTTGTGGATCAGCGGGGCCAGTTCGGCGATGGGCTCGCGCGTCGCTTCGTCGATCGAAAAACCTGTCTTGGCCGCGAAGCGCACCACGCGCAGCATGCGCACCGGGTCTTCGCGGTAGCGCGTGACCGGGTCGCCGATCATCCGCAGCGTGCGCGCGCGGATGTCTTCCATGCCGTGATGGTAGTCATGCACGGTCTGCGCGGCCGGGTCGTAGTACATCGCGTTGATCGTGAAGTCGCGGCGCTCGGCGTCCTCGGCCTGGGAGCCCCAAACGTTGTCGCGCAGCACGCGGCCGCTGGCGTCGATCGCGTGCGTCTTGCTGTCCAGCTCGGCGCGCTTCAGGCGACGGCCCTCGGGCAGCGTCTCGCTGGCAATGGCGTCCACCAGCGCGCGGAACGTCGAGACCTCGATGATTTCCTGCTCGCGGCCGCCGTAGAAGGTCACGTGCACGATCTGGAAGCGCCGGCCGATGATGCGCGAGCGGCGGAACAGTGCCTGCACCTCTTCGGGCGTGGCGTTGGTCGCCACGTCGAAGTCCTTCGGCTTGATGCCGAGCAGCACGTCGCGCACGGCGCCGCCGACGATGAAGGCCTGGAAACCGGCCTGCTGGAGCGTGGCGGTGACCTTGACCGCGTTGCGCGAGAGCAGCGTGGGGTCGATCTGGTGTTCGTCCACGTTGACGATGCGCTGCGTATGGGCGCGCCCGGTGCGGCGCAGCTTGGGGCCAGGCTTGCCGAGCAGCCGGTTGATGAGCTTCTTGATCACGTCAGAACAGGTCCATGATGCGCCAGCCGGCCGCGGCCGCATGGTTGCGCAGGCGGTCGTCGGGATTGGCGGCGATCGGCTCGCTGACCTTTTCCAGCAGCGGCAGGTCGTTGGCGGAATCGCTATAGAACGTCGTGGTGCCGAAGTCTTCCCACTGGGTGCCGAGGCCCTTGAGCCACTGCTCCACGCGGGCGATCTTGCCCTCGCGGAAGCTCGGCACGCCGAAGACCTCGCCCGTGAAGGCGCTTTCCGGCTTGCCGTCGGACGTGGCCGGCTCGGTGGCGATCAGGTGCTTGATGCCGAAGGCCTGGGCGATCGGCGCGGTGACGAAGCTGTTGGTAGCCGTCACCACGGCGCACAGGTCGCCCGCCTCCAGGTGCTTGTAGACCAGCGCCTTGGCCTGCGGGGTGATGACCGGGTCGATCACCTCGCGCATGAAGCGCTGGCGCCAGGCGTCCAGCCGGTCACGCGGATTGGCAGCCAGCGGGGCCAGCGCGAAGCGCAGGAACGCCTGGATATCCAGGGTGCCCGCCTTGTATTGCCCATAGAACTCGTCGTTCTTGCGACGATAGGATTCCTCGTCGACAACGCCCATGCGGACCAGGAAGCGGCCCCATTCGTGGTCGCTGTCGGTGGGGATCAGGGTGTGGTCGAGGTCAAACAGTGCCAGATTCATGGGCGGCGATTTTACATTAAGGTACACATGGCGGTTGGCGCGGCTTGGCGCGCCAGGACCATTTTGGGAGCGGATTTCGTGCCAGCTTCGGCGCGGATTCGCGATTTATTCGCGGAATTCCGCAAACATCTCGCGCAGCAGCGGCAGGGTGACCGCGCGCTTGCGCTCGAGCGAATACGTGTCCAGCGCGTCCAGCAGGGCCATCAGGCTGGGCATGTCGCGGTAATGCCGCGTGACCAGCCAGTGGGGGATTTCGGGCGATAACTGCAAGCCACGCTCGCGCGCGGCCTGCAGCAGGGCGGCCATCTTGTCGTCATCGGACAGCGAGGCCACCTGGTAGACCAGCCCCCAGCCGAGCCGGGTGCGCAGGTCTTCACGTACCGGCATGGCACGCGGCGCCAGGCCGCCCGCCACCACCAGCGCGGTGCGCACGTGGGCGCGCACCTCGTTATACAGCGAAAACACGGCGATCTGTCGCGCTTCGTCGAGCAATTCCACATCATCGACGGTGTAAAGCCGGCAGGACGGGTCGAAATTGAAGTCGGCGAGCGCGTGGTGCGGGCTCAGGTAGCGGCAGTTCAGGCCGGTATGGAGCGCCGCGTCGCACACTGCGTGCAGCAGGTGGGTGCGCCCCGAGCCGACCTCGCCCCACAGGTAGATCAGCCGGTCGTTGGCGTGTTCCTGGGCGATGGCGGCCGGCAGCTCGCGCAGGCGCTGCACCGGCTCCCGGTTCGAAGCCACGAAAAAGTTCTCGAACGTGGACGGCGGCGGACTGCCGAGCTCGAGCGAAAGCTGCTTATGACGCGATGACATGACGTTTTCGTAACTTCCTACCTCGGTTCCATCAGTTTCTGTGGGCTTCAATCAGTTGCGATACAGATCGCTAGCCATGTAAACGCGCCGGATCTGCCGCGCGCCGACCAGCAGCACCGCACAGGTCGGCAGGGCCAGCAGCACGCCGAAGAAGCCAAACAACTGGCCGAATGCCAGCAGCGCGAAGATCACCACCAGCGGGTGCAGCCCGATGCGCTCGCCCACCAGGCGCGGCGTCAGGTAGAAGCTTTCCACGAACTGCCCGATGCCGTATACCACGGCCACGGCGCCCAGCCCGTACAAATTGCCGAATTGCAGCAGCGCAGCCAGGATCGCCAGCGCTAGCCCCAGCCCGAAACCGATGTACGGGATGAACACGGCCAGCCCGGTGAACACGCCCACCGGAACGCCCACCTCGAACCCGGCGATGGTCAGCCCGATCGAATAAAGTGCAGCAAGGATCACCATAACCAGGATCTGGCCGCGCAGGTACTGGGAAAGCAGCGCATCGGTCTCATTCGACAGCTCGCGCACCTTCGGGACCCAGCGGCGCGGCACCAGCCGCTCGATACGCCGCATGACCATATGCCAGTCCATCATCAGGTAATACATGACGATGGGGATGATGAACAGCATCCCGAACACGCTGATCAGGGCCGAGCCGGACACCTTCGCATAATTCAGCAGCACCTGGAACAGGTCTTCCGGGCTCGCCGCGAAGCGGTCCTGGAGCATGTTGCGCAGGCCGGGGAAGTCAAAGCGCACGCGCACCCCCAGTTCTGCCAGGCGGGGCGACACCACATTGTTGAGCTTTTGCAACAGCAGCGGCACCTGCTCGCGGATCTGCGGGATCTCGCGCTGGAGCACGGCGATCAGCAGCAGCACCAGCAGCACCACGATAATGGTCAGCAGGCCGATCATCAGCGTCACGCCGATAAAGCGCGGCACGCGGCGGCGCTGCAGCCAGTCCACGCCCGGCGTGAGAATGTACGCAAAAATGAACGCGAACAGGAAGGGCGTGAGCACCGGCGCCAGCGCCACGATGGCGGCGAACAGGCCGGCGGCCACGACGATCCAGATCAGGATACGTTTGGAGTCTGGCGAGAGCAGGGGAGCGTTCATCGAAAGGGTCCGGAAACCGCCGGGCGGGGCACTTTGGCCGGTCTGGTGACCGGGTGTCGCCGCGAAACTGGTAGCCGGGAGCCTGTATCCGTTAAAATCGCGATTCTAACGGACTCGCGCCCGCCCTCCGTGGCGCCGGGCGCCGTAATCCACACTTTACCTCGTCAAAGACAAGCAGGATCTCATGAGCGCATCCCAGAACGCCGGCCAGGCAGGCCTTTCCTACCGCGATGCCGGTGTTGACATCGACGCCGGCGACGCGCTGGTAGACCGCATCAAGCCGTTCGCCAAGCGCACCATGCGTGAAGGCRTGATGGCCGGCATCGGCGGATTCGGCGCGCTGTTCGAACTCTCGAAGAAGTTCCAGGAGCCGGTGCTGGTGTCCGGCACGGACGGCGTGGGCACCAAGCTCAAGCTGGCCTTCCAGCTGAACCGCCATGACACCGTGGGCCAGGATCTGGTGGCGATGAGCGTCAACGACATCCTGGTGCAGGGCGCCGAGCCGCTGTTCTTCCTCGACTACTTCGCCTGCGGCAAGCTGGACGTGGACACGGCCGCTACCGTGATCCAGGGCATCGCTCATGGCTGCGAACTGGCCGGCTGCGCGCTGATCGGCGGCGAGACCGCCGAAATGCCGAGCATGTACCCGGACGGCGAGTACGACCTGGCCGGCTTCGCGGTGGGCGCGGTGGAAAAGCGCAAGATCATCGATGGCAGCACGATTATCCCGGGCGACGTGGTGCTGGGCCTGGCTTCGTCGGGCGCGCATTCGAACGGTTACTCGCTGGTGCGCAAGATCATCGACGTGGCCAAGCCGGACCTGAACGCCGACTTCCACGGCCAGCGCCTGCAGGACGCCATCATGGCGCCGACGCGCATCTACGTGAAGCCGCTGCTCTCGCTGATCGAGACGCTGCCGGTCAAGGGCATGGCCCACATCACCGGCGGCGGCCTGACCGAGAACGTGCCGCGCGTGCTGGCCGACAACGTCACCGCCGTGATCCAGAAGGATGCCTGGACGCTGCCGCCGCTGTTCCAGTGGCTCCAGGAGCAAGGCCGCGTGGCCGATGCGGAAATGCACCGCGTGTTCAACTGCGGCATCGGCATGGTCGTGATCGTGGCGAAGGAAGACGCCGAACGCGCGATCCGTCACCTCCAGGCGGCTGGCGAAGCCGTGTGGCAGATCGGCGAAATCCGCGAACGCGAGGAAGGCCAGGCTCAGACCGTGGTGGTCTGAGCGCGGTCCAATCCCTCGCAGGATGGCAAAACGCCCGATGGCAACATCGGGCGTTTTTGTTTTTGGGCTTGCTCGATGCAGGGGCGCAGGGCCTCAGGGCTGGCCGCCGAGCTTGGTCAGCGCATCCCCGGTCACGCGGCAGATGCGCCAGTCCGGCATCACGTTGGCGCCCATCGCCTGATAGAAATCGATCGACGGCTGGTTCCAGTCCAGCACCGACCATTCGAAGCGCCCGCAGCCGCGCGCCACGGCGATGCCGGCCAGATGGCGCAGCAGCGCCTTGCCCAGTCCGTGGCCGCGCCACGCGGGCTCCACGAACAGGTCTTCGAGGTACAGCCCCGGCTTGGCCAGAAAGGTCGAGAAATTGTGAAAGAACAGCGCGAAGCCAACTGCCTGCCTGCCGGCTGCCGTCTCCACCTCCACCAGCACCGCCTCGGCATGTGGGCGGTCGCCGAACAGCGCGGTCTGGATTTTTTCCGGCGTGGCTTCGACGAGATGGGTGAGCTTTTCATACTCGGCCAGCGCGGCGATCAGGCGAAATAGCGTGGTGCTGTCTGCGGGCTCGGCAGGGCGAATGGCGAAGGCGGTCATGGGAACGGTAGTAAGCGGCGAATGCGGGAGCGTGCGGGAATGCTACCCCAACATCCCAGCCAGCCGGGCCACCTGGGCCACGTAGTCCGGGGCGAGGCAGTCCACGCTGACGCGCTCGGGCGTGCTGCGCAGCCAGGTGAGCTGGCGCTTGCAGAGCTGGCGCGTGGCGGCGATGCCGCGTTCGCGCATGGTCGAGGCATCGCAGGCGCCGTCGAGGAACTCCCACACCTGCCGGTAGCCGACGCAGCGCATCGACGGCAGGCCGAGATGCAGGTCTCCGCGCGCGCGCAGCCGTTGCACCTCGTCGATCAGGCCGCCGGCCAGCATCGCATCGAATCTTTCCGAAATCCGCGTGTGCAACACCGCGCGATCCGACGGCTCCAGCGCAATCACGCGGTAGCGCGCATCGGCCGCGCCGGTGAAGGTGCGGGCATCAGCCTGGCGGGCCAGCAGCGCGGACATCGGCTGTCCGCTTAGTCGGAAAATCTCCAGCGCGCGCTGGATGCGCTGCGCATCGTTGGGCGCCAGCCGGGCGGCGGTCACCGGGTCTACCTCGGCCAGCATCGCGTGCAGCGCCGGCCAGCCGCGTTCGGCCGCCCGGGCGTCGAGTTCGGCGCGCAGCGTGGCGTCGGCCTGCGGCAGGTCGTTCAGGCCCTGCGTCAGCGCCTTGTAATAGAGCATGGTCCCGCCCACGATCAGCGGCGCCCGGCCGCGCGCGCGGATCTCGGCGATCAGCCGCTCGGCATCGGTCACGAACTGCGCGGCGGAGTAGCTGTCGACTGGATCGATGATGTCGATCAGATGGTGCGGCACGCTGGCCAGTTCGTCGCGCGTGGGTTTGGCGGTGCCGATGTCCATCTCGCGATAGACCAGCGCGGAGTCGAGGCTGATGATCTCCACCGGCGTGTGCGCGGCCAGCGCCAGCGCGGCGGCGGTCTTGCCGGAGGCGGTGGGGCCGAGCAGGCAGACGACCGGCGCCAGGGCGGAAGACAGCGGAGCGGAAGACAGCGCAGACATCGACAAACTGTTACTGGCCACGCAGGAACAGCCGGTCCAGCTCGGCCACGGTGAGCTGCACCCAGGTGGGGCGGCCGTGGTTGCATTGGTCGGCGCGCTCGGTCTGCTCCATCTGGCGCAGCAGCGCGTTCATCTCTTCCAGCGTGAGCTTGCGATTGGCGCGCACGGCGCTGTGGCAGGCCAGCGTGGCGAGCAGCTCGTTCTGGCGCTCGGCCAGCACGCGCGAGCCGCCATAGGACTGGAGGTCGCGCAGCACGTCGCGCGCGAGCGCCTCGGCATCGGCCTGCTTGAGCAGTGCGGGAATGGCACGCACGGCCAGCGTGGTCGGGGAGACCGGGGCGATGTCGAAACCGAGCAGGGTCAGCGTTTCCTGATGTTCCTCGGCCGCGCCGATCTCGACCGGGCTGGCCGGCAGCGTGACCGGGATCAGCAGCGGCTGTACGGCTAGTTCACGCGCTTCGAGTGCCGTCTTGATCTGCTCGTACAGGATGCGTTCGTGCGCTGCATGCATGTCCACCAGCACCAGCCCGCGCGCGTTCTGCGCCAGCACGTAGATGCCGTGGAGCTGGGCCACCGCGTAGCCGAGCGGGTGATCGGCCTCTGCGCCGTCCGTATCGTGCTGGACGAAGGGCGAGGAGGTGCCCATCGGCAGGCGGTCGAGCAGGCTGGGCGGTTCGTCGGCCCGGGCGGCCTGGGCATCGGCCAGCCAGGCGGGCGGCTGCGCGGACGGCTGCCAGGCGCGGCCGGCGCCATCGCCAGTGGCCTCGCGCACCATGCCGAGATAGGCCTGACGCGGCTGAGCGATGCCGAGTTCGGTCTGGCGGCCTGCGGAGTAGTTAACCCACTGCGGCGCCGCGCCGGGTACGCCGCCGGCCATGCCGCTGCCCCCGATCGGGCTTGCGTTCGGCATCATGGCGCCATCCGCTGCATCGGTATGCAGGCTGTCGCCCTGTTCGCCGGCCTGCCGCGCCAGGCAGCGCTGCACGGCGTGGTAGACGAACTGGTGCACGGCGCGGGATTCGCGGAAGCGCACCTCGATCTTCGACGGATGCACGTTCACATCGACCATTTCCGGCGGCAGGTCCAGGCACAGCACGTACGACGGGAAGCGGTCGCCATGCAGGACGTCCTGATAGGCGCTACGCACGGCGTGGTTGAGCAGCTTGTCGCGCACAAAACGGCCGTTGACGAAGAAGTACTGCTGGTCCGGCCGCCCCCGGGACGCCGTGGGCAGCCCCGCGAAGCCATAGAGGTGCAGCGTGCCGGCTTCCTCGTCCAGCGCCAGCCGGGCGCGTGCGAAGTCGGTGCCGAGCACCTGCGCGGTGCGCGTGGCCACGTCGCCGCCGTTCCAGTGCTCGAGCGGCTTGCCGTTGTGATGGACCGAAATTGTGACATCGGGCCGCGCCAGCGCCGCCCGCCGGATCATCTCCAGGCAGTGTCCCAGCTCGGTTTGTTCCGTTTTAAGGAACTTTCGGCGCGCTGGCGTGTTGAAGTACAGGTGCTGCACATCGACCATCGTGCCGACCCCGCCCGAGGCGGGCTGGAGATGGCCGGTGTCGGCGCTGACCTGGGTGGCATGGGCGGCATCGGCGGTGCGGCTGGTCAGCACGAGGTGCGAGACCGAGGCGATGGACGCGAGCGCCTCGCCCCGGAAGCCCAGCGTGAGCACCGACTCCAGTTCGTCGAGCGAGGCGATCTTGCTGGTGGCGTGGCGCGTCAGCGCGACGGGCAGTTCGTCGGCGGGAATGCCGCAGCCGTTGTCCGTGATGACCATGCGCCGCACGCCGCCTTCCTCGAGCCGGATGGCCAGCTGCGTGGCGCCGGCATCGAGTGCATTTTCGAGCAGTTCCTTGACCACCGAGGCGGGCCGTTCCACCACCTCGCCGGCGGCGATCTGGCTGATCAACTGGTCCGGCAGGGCGCGGATGGGGCGGCTGGGCTGGGTGGTGCGGAGGGCGTCGGCAGGCATGCGGCGATTATACGTGCGGCCGGACACCTTTTCGGCACACTTGGGCCGCCCGGGTGACGGACGCGCCCGGCGGCTCTTGTATCATGGGGACCTTCTTCTAGGGGATCAGTTTGGACACCGTATTGCAACTGCTGGACATGGTCCTGCACATCGACAAATTCCTCGGCCAGTTCGTTCAGGACTATGGCGTCTGGGTGTACGGCATCCTGTTCGCCATCGTCTTCGCCGAGACCGGCCTGGTGGTGCTGCCGTTCCTGCCCGGTGACTCCCTGCTGTTCATTGCCGGCGCCATGTGCGCCACCGGCGCGATGAACGAGTGGGTGCTTTGCGGCCTGCTGTTGGTGGCCGCGATCACGGGCAACACGGTCAACTACTTCGTGGGGAGCTGGATCGGGCCGAAGGTGTTCGACCACCAATGGCGCTTCCTGGACCAGAAGGCGCTGCGCAAGACGCACGACTTCTACGAGCGCCACGGTGGCAAGACGCTGGTGATGGCGCGTTTCATCCCGATCGTGCGGACTTTCGCGCCGTTCGTGGCGGGGGTGTCGCAGATGACGTTCGCGCGCTTCCAGATGTTCAACGTGCTTGGCGCGGTGGCCTGGGTCTGCGGACTGGTGTTCGCCGGCTACTTCTTCGGCAATTTGCCCTTCATCAAGCAGTACCTGAACCTGATCGTGCTGGCGGGCATTGGTGCGGCGGTGGTGCCGCTGGTGCTGGGCGGGCTGTGGAAGCTGGTACGCGGCAAGCCGCGCACCCGTGCGGATCTCAAGGACTGATGGGGATGAGCCCAGCGATTAGCTGAGGCTCCGGCTCATCATCCGCAGCGCCGGCATGCGGTCGCGGATCTGGGTCGTATCGGCCGCATCGGGACGGGCCTGGACGTAGGCTTCCAGGTCCTCCAGCGCCGGCCGGAAGCACTCCAGGTTGGCATACGCCAGCCCCCGATCGCGCACTTCCTCGATCGAATTCGGCAACAGGATCACCAGGCGGTTCTGCACCGCCAGCAGCCGTTGCCAGCGCGATTCCTGCAGGTAGATCGCCTTCAGGTTGCGCAGCAGGCGGGCGACGATCTCGCGGTGGCTCGCCACCTGCAGGAACAGCCCCAGCGGCACCTGGTTCGGGTCCGAAATCCCCTCCCGTTCGAGGTAGGGGTCCAGCATCTCCTGCAGTTGCTCCTTCGACAGCGTCTCCCCGGTGAGCGGGTCCAGCACCACCTCGCCGGCGGGGATGGTCATGCGCACGAGGAAATGATTCGGGAACGACACGCCCTTGAGCGGCAGCCCGATCTGCTGCCCCAACTCCATATAGAGCACGGCCAGCGTGATCGGAATGCCGCGCCGCTGGCGCAGCACCACGTTCAGGTAGGAATTGTCCGGATCGTAGTAGTCGTTGGCGTTGGCGCCGAAACCGAGATCGCGGTAGAAGAAATGATTGAGCAGGCGCAGGCGCTGGATGGCGGGCGTGCCCTCGGCAATCCGCCGCTTGAGCCGCAGCGCGAGTACGTCGAGGGAGGCCAGTTCGGCTTGGAGGTCGAGGTCCGGGTACGCGTCCTGGGCGATGGAGAGCGCGGTTTCCGTCAGCGGGATGCCGTTTTCGTCGGCCACGAGGCTGGCGAAGTAATCCAGGACTTTCGTGGATGTCATTGCGGGTTCCTGACTAGCCGGCGCGGCGCCGGAAGGCGGCGTAACGCAGCCCCATGATCCACAGTGTACCGAAGTAGACCACCGCCGCAAGTACCAGGCACGACGCCATCAGCGCGATGCGCGCAAGCGGCGTGGCGCCCATCGCCACCCAGTCGAAGTTCCGGGCGAACCACAGCAGCATGCCCGCCAGGATCAGCACCGCCGCGAGCAGCCGGGCGAGAAACAGGCCCCAGCCCGGGGCCGGCCGGTAGAAGCCGCGCCGGCGCAGGCCGAAGAACAGCAGCAGGGCGTTGACGGTGGCGCCGAAGCTGATCGACAGCGCCAGCCCGGCGTGGCCCAGCAGCGGCACGAAGACGTAGTTCGACGCCTGCGTGATGACCAGCACCAGCAGCGCGATCTTCACCGGCGTGCGGATGTCCTGCCGCGCGTAGAAGCCCGGCGTCAGGATCTTGATCAGGATCAGCGCCACCAGGCCGGTGCCGTACGACACCAGCGCCTGGCGCGTCATTTCCACCGCGTGGGCGTCGAACTTGCCGTAGTGGAACAGCACGGCCGTCAGCGGCGTGCCGAACACGAACAGGCCCACGGCGGCGGGCACGGCCAGCAGGAAGGTCAGGCGCAGGCCCCAGTCGAGCAGGCCCGAGTACTCCTCGCGGTCGTCCGTGGCGCTGGCGCGCGAGAGGCTCGGCAACAGGATGGTGCCCAGCGCCACACCCAGCAGCGCGGTCGGGAATTCCATCAGGCGGTCCGCATAGGTCAGGTACGAGACGCTGCCGGCGGCCAGGTGCGAGGCGATATTCGTGTTGATGATCAGGCTGATCTGCGCCACCGACACGGCCAGCAGCGCCGGCAGCATCTGACGGATCACGCGCCGCACGCCGGCGTCCGACCAGGCCGCGCGCAGGTTGAACGAGAGCCGCGGCATCACGCCGAGCCGGCGCAGCGCCGGCACCTGGATGACCAGCTGGAGCACGCCGCCCGCCAGCACGCCCCAGGCCTGGGCATAGATCGGCTGGCTCATGTGCGGGCCGACGAACAGCGCCGCCACGATCAGGCAAAGGTTCAGCAGCACCGGGGTGAAGGCCGGCACGGCGAAGTTGCGCCAGGTATTGAGGATGCCCGACGCCAGCGCCACCATCGAGATCAGGCCGATGTACGGGAACATGACGCGCGTCATGAACACTGCCGAGTTGTAGGTCTCGGAGTCGCCCCGGAAGCCGGTGGCCACCACCGTCATCACCACCGGGGCGCCGATCACGCCCAGCACGGACACCGCCACGAGCACCCAGGACATCACCGTGGCCACCGCGTCGATCAGGTGGCGGGTCTCGTCCGGCCCGCGCTTGCCGTGGTATTCGTTCAGGATCGGGACGAAAGCCTGCGAGAATGCGCCCTCGGCAAAGACCCGGCGTAGCAGGTTAGGTATGCGAAACGCCACATTGAAGGCGTCGGTCATGTCCGAGGCGCCGAAGGCCCGGGCAATCAGGATTTCGCGCACCAGCCCCGTGATGCGGGAGAGCATGGTCAGGCTGCTGATGGTGGCAAGCGCTTTGAGCAGGTTCAAGATGGGCCGTGAAAGTTGCTGCGGCGCCACGTATGAGGCGGGGGCCGGCTGGGAATGTGGCGGCTATTATACGGATCGGGCCGCGCGGCACGCCCAGGATGCGGCAGGTGCGTATCGGTCTTGCCCACCGTGCCGGCATGTGTGTATAATCGCCGATTCGCAAAGGACAGTCGCGTTCCGGATTCGTGTGTCAGAGCATCCCGGGTCGCACGATGTGACTTAATTGTTGCGTCCCAAATTATTGCGTCGCCCCGGGCGCGCATTCTGAATTCAGGAAGAAATTACATGGCAAATTCCGCACAAGCCCGCAAGCGCGCGCGCCAGGCCGTCGCCCAGAACGCTCACAACTCGAGCCTGCGTTCGCGTCTGCGCACCGCCGTCAAGGCCGTTCGCAAGGCAATCAACGCTGGTGACAAGGCCGCCGCTGCCGAGATCTTCAAGCAGTCGCAGACCGTGATCGACAGCATCGCCGACAAGAAGATCGTGCACAAGAACAAGGCTGCACGTCACAAGTCGCGCCTGTCGGCTGCCATCAAGTCGATGGCTGCCTGATTGCCGCACGGGCCGCTTCGGCGGTCCTGTAGCAGTCCGAGTGGTACCGCAGTGCGCCGGATCGGCATCGGTCCGGTATGAAAAAAGCTCGTCAATGCGACGAGCTTTTTTGCGTTCTGACGCCAGCTTGGCCCGGGTGTCCGGGCCGGGCAGGGATCTTCAGTCGTTCAGGAAGCAGGCTTCCACCACCTGGAGGTTGTTGTCGCGGGCGAAGTTGAGGACGAAGTCGAGCGCCTTCGGCTCGATGTCGCGCAGGCGGGTGTCGACCACCACGTTCTTCACGCCGGCCACGATCACGGGCCGCACATAGGGCGAGTAGGTCAGGCGGGGATCGCCAGTGTCGCCCTCGGGGCGAAATTGCGCCATCACGCCACACAGCCGCTCCGCCCAATCGCTCGGTCGAAAGGTCTTGCCTTCCTTGGTGAYGCCTTGGATGAAGTATTCGCGAACGTTGGGGGTGGTCATGGGACTGCGGGGATAAGACGGTGACTCGACGGTAAACCCGCTGGACGGGCGCCCGTTTGACGYGTCCGGMSGGCGATTGGTTCGCRCGCATCCGGATGGGAGAGCGGGGCGCTTTGTCTGCGGGGGCACTTTTGATGCCGACGGCGGGCGGTGGCATGGGTATGCCGGGGCCCCGCGTGAATCAGCCAGTATTATATCTTATATAAGACCTGCGCATAGGGGCGAATCCTGTCGGGAAGCTGTCAGCGCGAGCATGCGGGCTGATCTGCCCGGGCTCGCCAAAGCTGGAATAATCCCTTATGATTCTTGCAATTACATTGCGTAAGCGACGCGAAAGGCGGCTCCGCGACACGCTCCGACCCTCAGGGACAGCCAGTACCGGCTTCCGGGTTGCGTGTCCTGATCGAGCCGCCTTCTTTGTTTTATGAGCCCAACCCCGATCAAGCATTACCTCCAGTTCAGCGATTTCGGACCCGAAGAGTACGAATACCTGCTGGACCGCGCGCGGATCCTCAAGGCCAAGTTCAAGAACTACGAGACATGGCACCCGCTGCACGACCGCACGCTGGCCATGATCTTCGAGAAGAATTCCACGCGCACGCGCCTGTCGTTCGAAGCCGGCATCCACCAGCTCGGCGGCCATGCGGTGTTCCTGAACACGCGTGACTCCCAGCTGGGCCGCGGCGAGCCGATCGAGGACGCCGCGCAGGTGATCTCGCGCATGGTCGACATCATCATGATCCGCACGTTCGGCCAGGAGATCCTGGAGCGTTTTGCCGCGCATTCGCGCGTGCCGGTCATCAACGGGCTCACCAACGAATACCACCCGTGCCAGGTGCTGGCCGATATCTTCACCTACATCGAGCAGCGCGGCAGCATTGCCGGCAAGACGGTGGCGTGGATCGGCGATGCCAACAACATGGCGTACACCTGGATCCAGGCCGCCGAGCGCCTGGGTTTCACGTTCCATTTCTCGGCGCCGCCGGGATACCAGCTCGATCCGGCCATGGTGCCGGCCACGGCCGCACACCTCGTCAAGGTGTTCGATAATCCGCTCGATGCCTGCCAGGGCGCGCACCTGGTGACCACCGATGTCTGGACCAGCATGGGCTTCGAGGCCGAGAACGACGTGCGCAAGCGCGCGTTCCAGGACTGGATGGTGACCACGGCGATGATGGACCGCGCCACCGATGACGCGCTGTTCATGCACTGCCTGCCCGCCCACCGTGGCGAGGAAGTGGAAGCGGCGGTCATCGACGGCCCGCGCAGCGTGGTCTGGGAGGAAGCCGAGAACCGCCTCCACGTGCAGAAGGCGCTGATGGAATTCCTGCTCTGCGGCCGCTACTGAACACCGCGCCACACCCGACGAAATGGGGCCTGCAAGGGCCCCGTTTTTACGTCCAAATCCCTGAGGAGAATGAACAAATGAGTCAGTTCGACAATGTTTCCGTCGTCAAGAAGGCCAACCTGTACTTCGACGGCAAGTGCGTGAGCCACACGGTGGTGTTTCCCGATGGCACGCGCAAGACGCTGGGCGTGATCTTCCCGGCCACGCTGAACTTCAATACCGGCGCGCCGGAGATCATGGAGATCAACGGCGGTAGCTGCCGCGTGCGTCTGGCCGGTTCGGAGGAATGGAAGACCTATGCTGCGGGCCAGCAGTTCGACGTACCGGGCAACAGCAATTTCGATATCGAAGTGACCGAGACGCTGGACTACGTCTGCCACTTTGGCTGATTTGCCGGGGTGAGGGGGCCGCGCAGCGGCCTCAGAGGATCACCGGCTCCGGCTCGATCCGCACGCCGAAGCGCGCCTGGACCGTATCGACGATGCGGTCCGCCAGCTTCAGCAGCGCGGCACCCGTGCCGCCGCCGTGGTGTACCAGCACCAGCGCCTGTTTACCGTAGACGCCCACCGGGCCGTCGTCCAACCCCTTGAACCCGCACTGATCGATCAGCCAGCCCGCCGCGAGCTTGTAGCCGCCATCGGGCTGTGGATAACTGACCAGCGACGGGTGCGCGGCCAGCAGCGCGTTGCGCAGCGCGGCATCGACCACAGGATTTTTGAAGAAACTGCCAGCGTTGCCGATCTGGGCCGGGTCCGGCAGCTTGCGCGAGCGAATGGCCACCACGGCATCGCGGACCCGGGCCGCATCGGGCGCCGCCACGGGGTCCAACTCGCGCGCCAGTTCGCCATAGTTGAGCACCGGCACCCACGCCTTCGGCAGGCGCAGCGTGACGGCGGTGATCAGGTAGCGCTCGCGCCCCTCGCGCTTGAACAGGCTGTCCCGGTAGCCGAATGCGCACTGTTCGCGATCCAGGGTGACGAAGACGCCAGTCTGGCGGTCATAGGCGCGCAGGCTGGCGAAGCGCTCGCGCAACTCCACGCCATAGGCGCCGATGTTCTGGATCGGCGCCGCGCCGGCCGTGCCGGGGATCAGGGCGAGGTTTTCCAGCCCGGGGTGGCCGTCCGCGATGGTGCGGCCCACCAGCCCGTGCCAGTTCTCGCCGGCGCCGGCGGTGACCAGCCAGTCGTCGCCGTCTTCCGCCACCGCGTAGCCGGGAATTTCCATCAGCAGCACCAGCGCGTCGAGGTCGCCAGTCAGCACCACGTTGCTGCCGCCGCCCAGCACCACCAGCGGCAGGCCCTGCGCGCGCGGGTCGGCCAGCGCGGCCAGCAGGTCGGCTTCGGAGCGAATGTGGGCCGCGAGGCGCGCCCGGACATCGAAACCGAATGTATTGTGCCGGCGCAGGGGATAGAATTCGTGGAAATCTGCCATCAAGGGAAGGGTTTGCGGCCGCCGCGGCGGGCGACCCGGACTGCGGGGTAGGCCCGATTATACGTAGGAGAATCGAAAATGCCGTCGTTCGACGTAGTGTGTGAAGCCAATATGGTGGAAGTGAAGAACGCCGTGGAGCAGTCCAACAAGGAAATCTCCACGCGCTTCGACTTCAAGGGCTCCGACGCCCGTGTGGAGCAGAAGGAAGGCGAGCTGACCGCGTTTGCCGACGATGACTTCAAGCTCGGCCAGGTCAAGGACGTACTCATCAACAAGATGGCCAAGCGCAACGTGGACGTGCGCTTCCTCGACTACGGCAAGACCGAGAAGATGAGCGGCGACAAGCTCAAGCAGGTCATCACGATCAAGAAGGGCGTGACTGGCGACCTGGCCAAGAAGATCGTCCGCATGATCAAGGACAGCAAGATCAAGGTGCAGGCCAGCATCCAGGGCGACGCCGTGCGCGTCTCCGGCACCAAGCGCGACGACCTGCAGTCGGTGATCGCGCTGCTGCGCAAGGATGTTTCCGACGCGCCGCTGGACTTCAACAACTTCCGCGACTAAGCGCCCGCCGGCGCGGCGGCCTGCGCCGCGCCGAGACCTGTCTTATTGCGCCTGCCGCGCCTGCTGCGGCAGGCCGCCAATCTTCGCGCCCGGCTTGATGCCCTTCTGCGCGAACCATCCCTTGTTCATCTCGAGCGCATAGCGCACCGCCGCGCGCGGGCAGTGGTTGTCTTCGCTCTGCGGGGCCATGTCCTCGATGTTCACGATGCTGCCGTCGTCGGCCAGGAAGGCGATCGAGAGCGGCAGGTTCGTGTTCTTCATCCAGAAGCAGTGACCCGCCTTCTCATCGAAGACGAACAGCATGCCGGCGTTGGCGGGCATGGTCTTGCGATACATCAGGCCACGCTCGCGCGCCTCCGGGGAGGCGGCCACTTCGGCCTGGATGGCATACATGCCGGCCGTCAGCGGGATCACGGGCAGCGCGGCCTGCGCCTGGGCGAGGCTGGCGAAGGACGTCAGCGCGGCGGCGCCGGCGGCCAGCAGAATCTTGGGCACGAGTTGCATGGCTTGGGAGAGGATTTGGATGTTCGACCGCCGAGAGCATAGCGCAGCCCGGCGCCACCGCGCTTGCGCGGACACATCGGCGCAAGAAAAAAGGCAGGCCGCCGATGCGCGCCTGCCTTTCCGAGGGGCGGCGCGCCGGGCTTGCGCCGGGCCGCCGCAGCACCGCCCTTACTGGGTGGTGGTTGCCGAAGCTGCCTTCTTGGTGGAGGCGTGCTTCGTGTGCTTTTTCTTGCTGGTCTTCGCGGGCTTGGTGGCTTCCTTGGCGGCCGGTGCAGCGTCCGTGGCGGGAGCGGCCGGAGCCTGGGCAAACGCGCCAGTGGCGAACAGTCCGACAACCAGGGCAGCGATCAGTTTTTTCATTGCGAGTACCTCAAAGTGGGTTCTGCGTAGGGAAATCGACGGGACCGTGGCTGTCCCGTCTGCCCTCTGAAACGGCGCGCGCAATCGCGCCGTTGACGTCGCGCTTGTCACTATTTGTAACGGCGCCTTACCGGTGGACGAGCCTGCGGGCGAGGGGATGGCCTTGGCGACGACTGCGGCAGGCCGAGCACGGCCGGGTCGATCTCGCACCAGGCGCCAGGCGCCAGTCCCAGCTCGGGCAAGGCCAGCGCGCCGATGCCCACGCGCACCAGCCGCAGCGTGGGAAACCCCACGGCGGCGGTCATCCGCCTGACCTGGCGATTCTTGCCCTCGCGGATCTGCAATTCCACCCAGGTGGTGGGGATGGCCGCGCGGAACCGGATTGGCGGATCGCGGGTCCAGAGCCAGTTGGGTTCGTCGACGATGCGCGCCGAGGCGGGCAGCGTGCGGAAATCGCCAAGATCGACGCCGGCGCGCAGCGTGGCCAGCGCGGCGGCATCCGGCACCCCTTCGACCTGCGCCAGGTAGGTCTTGGCCAGCTTGTGGTGCGGGTCCGCGATGCGGGCCTGGAGCGCGCCATCATCGGTCAGCAGCAGCAGGCCCTCGCTGTCGGCATCCAGCCGGCCGGCCGGATAGACGCCGGGCACGCGCACGCAGTCGGCCAGCGTCGGCCGCGTAGGGTGCGCGGAGAACTGGCTCATCGTGTTGAACGGCTTGTTCAGGGCAATCAAGGTCATGGGCGCGAAGTATGCCAGCGCGGGCGGACTGCGGACAGCGGCCCGATTTGGCGAATCCCAAATCCATGTTGCATAATAATAAGACTAGTCTTATGTCTTATATAAGACTCATTTGACAATATCCATGCGAACCGAGCAGCGAGGCGGGCTTCCCCTCTACAATGCCTCGCATCAGTCACGCATTGGCGTTGCCGGGCACCGGCCGGGCAGCGGACACAACCCGCAAGTGGAGACGTTCATGTACCAGCACATCAAGGTCCCGGCAGGCGAGAAGATCACGGTCAACGCCGACTCCTCGCTCAACGTGCCGGACAATCCCATCATTCCGTATATCGAGGGCGACGGCACGGGTGTGGATATCACCCCGGTGATGCTCAAGGTGGTGGACGCAGCCGTGGAAAAGGCCTACGGCGGCAAGCGCAAGCTGGCCTGGATGGAGATCTACGCCGGCGAGAAGTCCACGCGCCTCTACGGCCCGGACGTGTGGCTGCCGGACGAGACGTTGCAGGTGGTGAAGGACTACGTGGTGTCGATCAAGGGTCCGCTGACCACGCCGGTGGGCGGCGGCATCCGCTCCCTGAACGTGGCGCTGCGCCAGCAGCTCGACCTTTACGTCTGCCTGCGCCCGGTACGCTACTTCAAGGGCGTGCCCTCGCCGGTGCGCGAGCCGGAGAAGATCGACATGGTGATCTTCCGCGAGAATTCGGAAGATATCTATGCCGGCATCGAGTGGGAGGCTGGCAGCGAAGGTGCCAAGAAGCTGATCAAGTTCCTGCAGGACGAGATGGGCGTCAAGAAAATCCGATTCCCGGAGACGTCGGGCATCGGCGTGAAGCCGGTTTCGCGCGAGGGCACGCAGCGGCTGGTGCGCAAGGCGATCCAGTATGCAATCGACAACGACAAGCCGTCGGTCACGCTGGTGCACAAGGGCAACATCATGAAGTTCACCGAGGGTGGCTTCCGTGACTGGGGCTATGAGCTGGCGCTGCAGGAATTCGGCGCGGAGCTGGTCGACGGCGGCCCGTGGTGCAAGCTGAAGAATCCGAAGACGGGCCGCGATATCGTCATCAAGGACGCGATTGCCGATGCCTTCCTGCAGCAGATCCTGCTGCGTCCGGCCGAGTATTCGGTCATCGCCACGCTGAACCTGAACGGCGATTATGTCTCTGACGCGCTGGCGGCCCAGGTGGGCGGCATCGGCATTGCGCCGGGCGCGAATATGTCCGACACCGTGGCCATGTTCGAAGCCACCCACGGCACTGCGCCGAAATATGCCGGCAAGGATTATGTGAATCCAGGCTCGGAAATCCTCTCGGCAGAAATGATGCTGCGCCACATGGGCTGGACCGAAGCGGCCGACCTGATCATCCGGTCGATGGAAAAATCGATCCAGTCGAAAAAGGTGACCTACGACTTCGCGCGGCTGCTGGAAGGCGCCACGCAGGTGTCCTGCTCGGGGTTCGGACAGGTGATGATCGACAATATGTAAGGGCGGTTCCGGCCTCACTGGCCGAAGTCGAAGACAAAACCCCGGTGGCTGAAAGGCCGCCGGGGTTTTTTGTTGGATTGCGGGTACCCCTTACTGACTCAATCCAATCGTCCGCCCATTCAACGGCTGTACCGGCCGGGCGTTCATTGGATAAAGCGCCTTGAATGCCGCGATCTGCGCCGCCGAGATTCCTACCGGCTGCTTTATCACGTGCCACAGCACGCCCTCGCTGCATGGCGGCGTGGTCAAGCTGCCGGTGTAGGCAAAATAGGTGCGATCCTTCGGCAGCAATGCCTCCGGGTTCAACGTGCCAGCCAGTTTCACCGGCTCGGCGCCGTGGGCCGGCATGGACGAGAAAACCTGTTCGATGATTGGATTGGCGCCGCCCTCCTCGAATAGCACGGCCACGACGGCGAATTGCCCGGTACTGTTCATATGGACCATGTGCGCGACCATCGGATAGGTCTTGCCGTCGATGACCTCTTCGCTCGGGGTATGGAAGTGGAACTGGATGAGTTCGTAGTCGCCCGAAGGCAGGTGCGCCTTGCTGCCGCTCTCTGGCCGCACGGCGATGGTGTGGCCGTTGTTGAGCACCTTGGCGCTGCCGGCGGCGTACGCGAAGTGGATCGGCTTGAACCCGCCGGGCACGGCACCGCGGATGTCAATCGGCGATTGTTCCTTGCCGAGCTTGCAAGTCGCGTATTCGGCGTCCAGGTCGCCCCAGGCGGGGCTTTCGTAGGTCCACGGTGCGTGATGCGGCGCTGCCGCAATCGCGCTCAAGGCGCACGTGGATAAGAGGACGGCGGACAGCAACTGTTTCATGTGAAATTCCGTTTCTGAGGGGCGCGGCGCGCAGTCTACCGGCTCGCGTGCCGGACCAGAACGTCAAGACGGTATTTTCAGAAATGCACGATGTGCATGCCGCCGCGCCATATGCATTGCACCGCGACATGGTCCCTTCTGGCGATTGACCTCGCCATCCGCTACAACATCAGAACTCAGTGTTTTACGAGGAGACCTTCATGGATGACCCGTTTGGAAGACGCGCGCTCGGGGCGGCGCTCTTCTACAAGGATCCGCTGACCGCGCTCGACTGGCTCGAACGCGCGTTTGGCTTCGAGCGCGTGATGGTGATTACCGACAAGGAGGGCCATCTCGTGCATTCGGAGATGCGCTATCGCGACAGTTACCTGATGGTGGGGAGCGAGTGGGCCGACTACACGGCCAGCCCGGCGTCGGTTGGCGGCAAGAACACGCAGGCGGTGCACGTGCACATGCCGGACGGTCTCGACGACCATTGCGAGCGGGCGCGCGCCGCCGGCGCGGTGATCGTGCGCGAGCCGGAAGACCAGTTCTACGGCGATCGCGTCTATTCGGCGCGCGACCCGGAGGGCCATGTCTGGAGTTTCGGGCAGTCGGTGCGCAAGGTCAGCCGCGAGGCGGCCGAGCTGTCCAGCGGGCTGAATATCGAGGGGTGGACTGGCTGACGCATGCCGCGCCGACCGTGCAAAACAAGAAGCCCGGTTTTCACCGGGCTTCTTGTTGGATGCGTGGCGTGTCGCTTGTGAACCGCTACTGCAGCGTGCCGCGCTGGCGGACCAGCGTGGCACAGGATCCCGTTCCGGGGGAGCGCGTCCCCCCGCATCCGTTTGACCGCCGCGGCTCTGAGGCCCGTACGGTCGCGGCGCGACTTTTACTGCGCGTCCTGGATATTCGTGGCCTGCTTGCCCTTAGGGCCCTGCACCACCTCGAACTCCACGCGCTGGCCTTCCTTCAGCGTCTTGAAACCCGCCATCTGGATTGCCGAAAAGTGCGCAAACAGTTCTTCCTCGCCATCGTCCGGCTTGATAAAACCGAAACCCTTGGCGTCATTGAACCATTTGACGATACCGCTAGCCATAAACTCCCCCAACGAAAAAACAGATTTTCAAGCGGGGAAACCTGTGGCCAGCCGCATGACGCCGGCGCGCCCGCCGGGCCGATCCTTGTCGGATTCGGCCGGTGGAATCGCCGGGTCTTGTGGAGCGCGTGGCAAGACATTGCGATCCGCCTGATAATCAGGTGGAAAACGTCGTGCCGACGCCGGTCGTGGGCCTCCCTGCTCACGGAATCATCCGGGCCGGCCTTGTACGTTTGGCTCGCCGGTCGGGCCTGGATGTGCGACCGATTTTTCTGGCAAACCACCATACTGTCAAGCTGGCAGATTCCCCACTCGGCGTAGGGTGTGGCGGGATTGAAACGGCGCGGAATGGTACCTTTGCGACAGGCGTGCAGCCTGCCCGAAGGCCGGGCGCGCCGTGCACCACGGACGTGCGGCGTAAGTCGTTTGCGGCATTTCCGTGCGTTCGGACACGTTGGAACTTTCCGAAGGTGTGGCCCTTGAATACGTGGCCATTTCCCCAAATTGCAGACTTGTGAGTAAGGGTTAGAATAAAGCCATGGCGACACGGCTGGCGAATACCCCACAACGCGAGACAGGCACCGTCATCGAACGGAAGGAGCAACAGCTCAAACCCCCGGCGATGTACAAGGTGGTCCTGCTCAACGACGACTACACACCGATGGAGTTCGTCGTGATGATCCTGCAGCAGTATTTCAGCAGGGACCGGGAAACGGCGACGCAGATCATGCTCACCGTCCACCGGGAAGGCAAGGGCGTTTGCGGTATCTACACGCGGGATATCGCGGCGACCAAGGTCGAGCTTGTATCAACCCATGCGCGGCAGGCGGGCCACCCGTTGCAGTGCGTGATGGAGGAAGCATGATTGCGCAAGAATTGGAAGTAAGCCTGCACATGGCTTTTGTCGAAGCCCGCCAGGCGCGCCACGAGTTCATTACCGTGGAACACCTGCTGCTGGCGTTGCTCGACAACCCGACGGCAGCCGAAGTGCTGCGCGCGTGCGCAGCCAATATCGAGGACTTGCGCACCAGCCTGAAGAACTTCATTGCCGATAACACCCCAGTCGTACCGGGGTCGGACGAGGTGGACACGCAACCCACGCTGGGCTTCCAGCGGGTGATCCAGCGCGCCATCATGCACGTGCAGTCCACGTCCAACGGCAAGAAGGAAGTCACTGGCGCCAATGTTCTGGTGGCTATCTTCGGCGAAAAGGACTCACATGCGGTCTACTACCTGCAACAGCAGGGAGTGACGCGCCTCGATGTCGTCAATTTCATCAGCCACGGCATCCGCAAGGACCAGTCCGAGCCGGCCAAGCACGGCGAGGGTAATGCCGAGGGCGAGGGTGGCGACGGCAAGGAAAGTCCGCTCGAGCAGTACACCCAGAACCTGAACGCCCTGGCCAAGGCCGGCAAGATCGATCCACTGATTGGCCGGGATTCCGAGGTGGAGCGCGTGGTGCAGGTGCTGTGCCGCCGACGCAAGAACAACCCGCTGCTGGTGGGCGAGGCTGGCGTGGGCAAGACCGCCATCGCCGAGGGTCTGGCGTGGCGCATCACGAAGAACGAGGTGCCCGACATCCTGGAAAAGGCTGTCGTGTACTCGCTCGACATGGGCGCGCTGCTGGCCGGCACCAAGTATCGGGGCGATTTCGAACAACGCCTGAAGGGCGTGCTGAAGTCGCTCAAGGACAATCCGAACGCGATCCTGTTCATCGACGAAATCCACACGCTGATCGGCGCAGGCGCCGCCTCGGGCGGCACGCTGGACGCCAGCAACCTGCTCAAGCCGGCGCTGTCGTCTGGGGCGCTCAAGTGCGTCGGTGCGACCACGTTCACCGAATATCGCGGCATTTTCGAGAAAGATGCGGCCTTGTCGCGTCGTTTCCAGAAGATCGACGTGGTCGAGCCCTCGGTAGACCAGACCGTGCAGATCCTGCGTGGCCTGAAGTCTCGCTTCGAGGAGCACCACGGCGTCAAGTACGCCGCCGCGGCACTGACTGCTGCAGCCGAGCTGTCAGCGCGCTTCATCACCGACCGTCATCTGCCGGACAAGGCCATTGATGTGATCGATGAGGCAGGTGCTGCGCAGCGCATCCTGCCGAAGTCGAAGCAGAAGAAGACCATTGGCAAGGGCGAGATCGAGGACATCGTCTCGCGCATCGCGCGGATCCCGCCGCAGAGCGTGAACCAGGACGATCGCAGCAAGCTGCAGACGCTGGATCGCGACCTGAAGTCGGTGGTGTTCGGGCAAGACCCGGCCATCGAGGCGCTGTCGTCGGCCATCAAGATGTCGCGGGCTGGCCTGGGCAAGACGGACAAGCCGATCGGCTCGTTCCTGTTCTCGGGCCCGACCGGCGTCGGCAAGACCGAAGTCGCCAAGCAGCTCGCCTTCATCATGGGCATCGAGTTGCTCCGCTTCGACATGTCCGAATACATGGAGCGCCACGCGGTCAGCCGCCTGATCGGTGCGCCTCCGGGCTATGTCGGCTTCGATCAGGGTGGTTTGCTGACCGAGGCGGTGACGAAGAAGCCGCACTGCGTGCTGCTGCTCGATGAGATCGAAAAGGCACATCCGGATATTTTCAATATCCTGCTGCAGGTGATGGACCATGGGGCGCTGACCGATAACAACGGCCGGCGCGCTGACTTCCGCAACGTGATCATCATCATGACCACGAACGCGGGGGCGGAGACCATGAACCGCGCCACGATCGGCTTCACGAGCGCGCGCGAGCAGGGCGACGAAATGGCGGACATCAAGCGTATGTTCACGCCGGAGTTCCGCAACCGCCTGGACGCGACCATCAGCTTCCGTTCGCTGGATGAGGAAATCATCCTGCGCGTGGTGGACAAGTTCCTGATGCAACTGGAAGAGCAGTTGCACGAGAAGAAGGTGGAAGCGAGCTTCACCGAGACCCTGCGCAAGTTCCTGGCCAAGAAGGGCTTCGATCCGCTGATGGGTGCGCGGCCGATGCAGCGCCTGATCCAGGACATGATCCGCAAGGCACTTGCCGACGAACTGCTGTTCGGCAAGCTGGTGACCGGCGGCAAGGTGGTCGTGGACCTGGACGAGGGCGATCAGATCAAGCTGACGTTCTCCGAGGCCGATCCGGAACCGCCGGAGGCACCGGAAAGCGAACAGCGCGCCGAGGCCTGAACCTGACGAGGCGTTGCGGGCCGGCCTCAGTGCCGGCCCGTTTGTTCCTGGATTGTTCCATTTCTGGGCGATCAACGATGCCCGCGCCAGCAACGTGGGCGATCATCGGGCAAAATAGAGGGTGGCGGCGTGCCGCCCTTTCTTTTTTGTACGCGGTCGGTTGACCGCCCAGCCTGAGTTATCGATGTCTTCTCCCGAACGCGCGCGGCTCCGCCGCCTGCTGCTCAAGACGCTGCCGATGGGGGCCATGCTGGCGTYCTTCGCTGCCGTGACCCATGCCGACACTGGTATCGGCAACCGGCCGATTGCGATGGTGTTGCCGTTCCCACCGGGTGGCAGCGTGGACATCGTCGCGCGCCAGCTGCAACCGGGGCTGAAGACTGGCCTCGGCCAGACCGTCGTGGTCGACAACAAGCCCGGCGCGGGCGGCCTGATCGCCAGCAGCACCGTGGCGCGCGCCAAGCCGGACGGCACGACGCTGCTGATGGCGTTCGATACGCACGCGATCAACCCATTTGCGTACAAGAACCTCCCGTACGACACCTTCAAAGACTTCACGCCGATTACCCAGTTGGTGCGTTTTCCGCTGGTCATTGCCGCGAACCCGGGCGTGGGTGCATCGAACGTCAAGGAATTGATCGAGCTGGCCAAGGCCAAGCCGGGCGGCATCCGCTACGCCTCGTCGGGCATCGGCAGCCTGAATCAGCTTGCCGCCGAGGCGCTGGCCACCGAGGCCGGCGTGCAGTTCCTCCACGTGCCCTACAAGGGCGGCGGCCCTGCCGTGCAGGCCGTGCTGGCGGGCGAGGTGGACGTGTTCTTCAGCAGCTTCGCGGCAGTGCAGGCGCACGTCGCGGCCAAGACCATCAAGGTGCTTGGCGTGACTGGCACGAGCCGCATCCGCCAGTTGCCGCAGGTGCCGACCGTGGCCGAGCAGGGCTTCAAGGGCTTCGAGGCCTATTCGTGGATCGGCGTGTTCGGCCCGGCCGGCATGCAGCCCGCCACGGTGATGCGACTGCACGACGCGTTGGCGGAATCGATCCGTCAGCCCAAGGTGGTCGAGGCGCTGTCGGCACAGGGGTTCGAGATCGCCGTGGGTACGCCGGCGGACCTCGGCAACCTGGTGCGGCACGAGCACGACAAATGGCAGGCCGTGGCCCGCAAGGCCAATATCCAGTTCGAATAAGCGATGACGGCTGTCTCCGAACCGTTCGATCACGCCGTGGTGGTCTGCGGCGATCTTGATGCCGCCGCCGCCAATTGGCGTGCACTCGGCTTCACATTGACCCCGCGCGGCTATCACACGCTTGGTTCGCAGAACCACTGCATCATGCTGGCGCGCGATTATCTCGAGCTGCTCCACGTGACCGCGCCGAGCCCGAGCCGCCAGTATTACTGGGACGCCCAGCAGCGCGGCGACGGTTGCGCGGCGATGTCCTGCAAGAGCCGCGATGCGTTTGCCACGGCGGCACGACTGCGTGCGGCGGGCTACAAGACATCCGATCCGATCGAATTCTCTCGGCCGGTGCGGCTGGACGATGGTTCGGAGCATCCGGCCACCTTCCGCGTGACGGCTCTCGACGAGGCCCCCGGCGCGCGTTACTTCGTCTGCGAGCACCGCACGCCCGAGCTGCTGTGGCGTCCGGAATGGCTGGCGCACGCAAACGGCGCCACCGCCATCGAGGCAGCCTACTTGGTTGTGGAAGCGGGGCAGGTGGGGGCGGCGGCTGCCGCCTATGTGGAGATCACGGCCGGCAAGCTGATTGCCGCCGATGATCGCGTCGCGCGCATCGCGGTGGATGGCGCCGAACTGGTTATCTCGACGGCCGCCGCGCTCGCCGAGGTGACGGGTACGCTACAAATTACCGCCGAATCGACGGGCTATGCCGCGATCCGGCTCAGGACCTCGGATCTGGCGAAAGCGCGCACTTGCTGGGGCACGCAGTCGATTGCCACCGTGGACCTTGGCCCGCAGGCCACACTGATCCCGGCGGCCAGCGCCAACGGCGTGGCGCTGATCTTCGCGCAGGCCTGATCGAGCCTTACAGGTTCGGCGCTCAGCCGGCCTTGGCGTGATGCACGCCGGTCGAGCCAAAGCCGCCCGCGCCGCGGGCGGTGTCCGCCGAGAACTCGGTCACGGTCGTGAATACGGGCCGCAGCACCGGCACGAACATCATCTGGGCGATGCGCTCGCCGGGCTGGATCACGATCGGCTCGGTGCCGGGCGCATTGCGATTCCACACACTCACCATGATTTGGCCTTGGTAATCGGCGTCGATCACCCCGATCGAATTGCCGAGCACGAGACCTTTCTTATGTCCCAGGCCCGAACGCGGCACGATGGTGGCGGCCATGTACGGATTGCCCATGTGCACGGCGATGCCGGCCGGCACCAGTTGCGCGGCGGTGCCGGGGGCGATGCTGACCGGGCCGTCCACGCAAGCATGCAGGTCGATGGCGGCGGCCATGTCGCTCTGGTAGGCCGGCAGGCCCCAGTCATTGAGGCGGGTGTCCAGGACCTTGATTTCAACGGCGGGGTTCAGGGGTGCGGTCATGTGCAAATCCGGGTAGTTGGCTCAGGAAAGAGCCAGGAAAGTATCTGAAGAAGGCGGGATGGGATGATACCGCGCGTGCGCGGCTCAGCCGGCCGACGCGCCGGAGAGGTCGAACGCCTCGGCGAGCAACTGGTAGGTGCGCAGCCGCGCCGCGTACGAAGCCGTCACGCTCAGCACCACCAGCTCATCGGCCGCGAAGCGCTCGCGCAGCGCCAGCATGCGCTCGGCCACCACCTCGGGCGTGCCGCAGATGGTGCGCGGACGTTCGCGCTCGATGATCATGCGATCGCGCTCGCTCGGCGTGAAATCGGCCGCCTGGGCCAGCGAGGGGATCGGCGCGTTGACGCCATACGCCATCTGCAGGCGGCGGATGTCCACGGCGCGCTCCAGTTCTGCCGCTTCCGCCTCGGTATCGGCGCAGATCACGAAGACCGCCGCCGCGCTGTAGGGGGCATCCTCATAGCCGGGTTCGAAGCCGGCCCGGTACTGCTGCGCCACGGCGTGCCCGCCATGGGCATTGATGAAGTGGGCGAAGGCAAAGCGGAGGCCGAGCTTGGCGGCCAGCGCGCCGCCGAAATCGCTTGAGCCGAGCACCCAGAGTTCGGGCCGGGTGTCGATGGCCGGCTGCAGCAGCACGCCTTCGGCCACGTGGCCGGGCGGCACCTCGCCGCGCATCAGCCAGGCCAGGTCCTGCACCTGCTGGGGAAACTGGTCGCCCCGGTTGTACTGGCCCATGGACACGGCCTGCGCCGTGCGCATGTCGCCGCCGGGCGCGCGGCCCACGCCCAGATCGATCCGGTTCGGGAACAGGCCTTCGAGCATGCGGAACTGCTCGGCCACCTTGAAGGGGCTGTAGTAGGGCAGCATCACGCCGCCCGAGCCGAGCCGAATACGGTTTGTCACACTGCCGAGCCGCGCCAGCATGACCTCGGGCGCCGGGTTGCACACGCCCTGCAGGCCATGGTGCTCGGCGCACCAGTAGCGGGTGTAGCCGAGGTCGTCGGCGAGTTGGGCCAGTTCGACGGTGGCGGCCAGCGCGTCGCGCGCGCTGTGGCCGGCAATCACCGGGCTCTGGTCGAGCACGGACAGGCGCAATTTGGGACGATTCACAGCAGTCATGCTTACGAAGGCTCAGACGGGTTTGCGCGGCAGGCGTTGGCCGATGGCGGCCACGAGGTCGCGTGCGAGCGAGAGCTTGTCCGCGCGCGGCAGCCGGGTCATGCCGCCCGCATCGAACAGCACGATCTCGTTGTCGTCCATACCGAAGGTGTGGTGGCCGATGTTGCCCACCAGCAGCGGCACGCCCTTGCGCTGGCGCTTCTGCTCGCCGTACTGCTCCAGGTTCTCGCTTTCGGCGGCGAACCCCACGCAATAGGGCGCATCGGCGCGCGCGGCCACGGCGGCCAGGATGTCCGGATTCTGGATGAACTGCAGCGTTGGCGTGTCGGTGTCGTTGGCCTTCTTGAGCTTCTGCCGGGAGACCTCGGCGGGGCGCCAGTCGGCCACCGCTGCCACGGCGACGAAGACGTCGACATCACGCAACTGCGCCATCACCGTGTCGTGCATCTGCTGGGCGCTGCGCACGTCGGTGCGCACCACGCCGCGCGGCGTCTCCAGCGCGGTGGGGCCGGCCACGAGCAGGACATCGGCGCCGGCCTCGCGAGCGGCGCGGGCAATCGAGAAGCCCATCTTGCCCGACGACAGGTTGGTGATGCCGCGCACAGGATCGATCGCCTCGAAAGTCGGCCCAGCCGTGATCAGCACGCGCTTGCCGGCGAGCGGCTTGGGCTGGAAGAAGGCGACGAGATCCTCGACGATCTCCGCCGGTTCCAGCATCCGACCGTCGCCAATCTCGCCGCACGCCTGGTCGCCGGTGCCCGGGCCGAGGATCGCCACGCCGTCCGCGCGCAGTTGCGCGGCGTTGCGCTGCGTGGGCGCGGCGGCCCACATCTGGCGGTTCATCGCCGGCGCCACCAGTAGCGGGCATTCACGCGCGATGCAGAGCGTTGTCAGCAGATCGTCGCACAGGCCGTTGGCCACCTTGGCCAGGAAATCGGTGGAGGCTGGGGCGATCAGGATGGCATCGGCCTCGCGCGAGAGGTCGATGTGGGCCATGTTGTTATCGATGCGCGCGTCCCACTGCGACAGGAACACGGGTCGCCCCGAGAGCGCCTGCATGGTCACGGGCGTGATGAAGTGCGTTGCCGCCTCGGTCATCGCCACCTGCACGGTGGCCCCGGCCTTGGTCAGCAGGCGGACCAGCTCGGCCGACTTGTAGCAGGCGATGCCGCCGGTCAGGCCAAGGACGATGTGCTTGCCTCGCAGATCCATGGGTAGGCTCTCAGGGTTCCAGTCAGTGACGACGAACGCGTCGCAGTTCGTCCAGAATCAGCAGCACCGCGCCGACCGTGATGGCGCAATCGGCCACGTTGAACGCCGGGAAATGCATGTTGCGCCAGTGGAAGTCGAGGAAGTCGATCACATGGCCGTACAGCACGCGATCCACGACGTTGCCGATGGCGCCGCCCAGGATCAGGGACACCGCCAGGCAGAACAGCTTCTGTCCCGTATGGCGGTACAGCAGCCAGACGATGAACCCGCCCACCACCACGCCCAGCAGCGTGAAGAACCAGCGCTGCCAGCCGCCGGCATCGGCCAGGAAGCTGAACGCCGCGCCCTTGTTATAGACCAGCACGAGGTTGAAGAAGCGCGTGACCGGGCGCGACTCGCCGTACTGGAACGACCGCGTGATCAGGATCTTGAAGAACTGGTCGATCAGGACCACCAGCAGCGCGAAGGCCATCCAGAGCCACGGCGTGACGTTGGCACTGCCACGGCTCTTGGAGGTTTTGCGGGCCGGCGTGGCGCGCGTCGATCGGGTGGAGGACGATGCCATCAGGCGTGGCTCCTGTGTTCACCGGCGCCGAACAGGTTGCTGTCGCAGCGGCCGCAAAGGGTCGGATGTTCGGGGTTATGGCCCACATCGGCGCGGTAATGCCAGCAACGCTCGCACTTTGCGTGCGCCGACGGCGTGACTGTGACGAGCAGGTCGCCGCCTTCCGGCGCGGCCGTGACCTTGGCCGCAGAGGTCAGCAGCACGAAGCGCAGGTCGTCGTGCAGGCTTTGCAGGGCCTCCAGCACCGGGCCACCGGCCGCGATCGTGACTTCGGCCTGCAGCGACGAGCCGATCTCGCCTTCCACACGCACCGACTCCAGCTGCTTGGTCACTTCCGCGCGCACGGCGCGGATTTCGTGCCACTTTTGCAGGAGATCGTCGGCGTTGTCGACGGCGGGCACCGCGTAGTACGTGCTCGTGAAGATGGTGTCCGTGTGCGCGGTGCCGTGGGCGAAGACCTGCCATGCTTCCTCGGCCGTGAACGACAGGAACGGCGCCATCCAGTGCAGCATGGCCTGGGTGATGTGATACAGCGCGTTCTGGGCGGCGCGGCGGGCCTGCGAGTCGGGCGCCGTGGTGTACAGGCGGTCCTTGAGCACGTCCAGGTAGAAGCCGCCCAGGTCTTCCGAGCAGAAGGTCTGGAGCTTGGCCACCACCGGGTGGAACTCGTACGCCTGGTAGTGCGACAGCACTTCCTTCTGCAAGCGGTCCGTCAGGGCCACGGCGTAGCGGTCGATCTCGAGCCATTCCGAGGCCGGCAGCGCATGCTTGGCGTGATCGTAGTCGGTCAGGTTCGACAGCAGGAATCGCAGCGTATTACGAATCCGGCGATAGCCTTCCACCACGCGCTTCAGGATTTCGTCCGAGATCGACAGTTCGCCGGAGTAGTCCGTGGAAGCCACCCACAGGCGGATGATCTCGGCACCCATCTTATTGGAGATGTCCTGCGGCGACACGGTGTTGCCGACCGATTTGGACATCTTGCGACCTTCGCCGTCCACGGTGAAGCCGTGGGTGAGCAGCGCCTTGTAGGGCGGCTTGCCGTACAGCATCGAGGCGGTCAGCAGCGACGAGTGGAACCAGCCGCGGTGCTGGTCCGAGCCTTCGAGGTACAGGTCTGCCAGACGGCCATCGGGGGTATCGGCGGACGGATCGTAGAGGTCGTCGCGGTGCGAGCCACGGATCACGGTCCAGTGCGTGGTGCCGGAGTCGAACCAGACGTCGAGCGTGTCGCGGTTCTTCTCGTAGACGGCGGCCTCATCGCCTAGCAATTCCTTCGGATCGAGCGCCTGCCAGGCCTCGATGCCGTGCTGCTCCACGCGCTGGGCGATCTGCTCCAGCAGCTCCGGCGTGCGCGGATGCAGGGCGCCCGTTTCCTTGTGGACGAAGAACGCCATCGGCACGCCCCATTGGCGCTGGCGCGAGAGCGTCCAGTCCGGGCGGTTGGCGATCATATTGTGCAGCCGCTGCTTGCCCCAGGCGGGGAAGAACTCGGTGGCCTCGATGCCGGCCAGCGCGGTTGCGCGCAGCGTGGGGCCGTTGTCGACCGGGTTCACGTCCATCCCCGCGAACCACTGCGAGGTGGCGCGGTAGATGATCGGCGTCTTGTGACGCCAGCAGTGCATGTAGCTGTGCTCGTACTTATGCGAGTTGAACAGGTTTCCAGACTCGCGCAGCACCTCCACGATCTTGGGGTTCGCGGCCCAGATCGACAGCCCGCCGAACAGCGGCAGCGTGCTGGCGTAGACGCCATCGCCCATCACCGGGCTGATGATGTCCGCGTCGGGCATGCCGTGCGCCTTGCACGACTGGAAGTCTTCCACGCCATAGGCCGGCGCCGAGTGGACGATGCCGGTACCGGTATCGGTGGTCACGTAGTCGCCGAGGTAGACCGGCGAGGTGCGCGCGTAGCCGGCATCGATCTTGGCCAGCGGGTGGTGGAAGCGGATTTCCGACAGCGCGTCGCCGCGCGCGGTGGCCACCACGCTGCCTTCCAGCGCGTAGGTCTTGAGCTGTTCCTCGACGCGGTCCTTGGCCAGGATCAGGAAGCCGCGCGGCGTGTCCACCAGCGCGTATTCCACTTCCGGGTGCATGTTCAGCGCCTGGTTGCTCGGGATGGTCCACGGCGTGGTGGTCCAGATCACCACCCAGCCGGGCTTGCCTTCGAGCTGCGCCACCGGCACGTGGAAGGCGTGCGCGAGCTTGTCGACTTCCGCGAACGGGAAGCCCACGTCGATCGACAGGTCGGTCTTGTCCTTGTACTCGACCTCAGCCTCGGCCAGCGCCGAACCGCAGTCGAAACACCAGTTCACGGGCTTCAGGCCGCGGAACACGTAACCCTTCTCCATGATCTTGCCCAGCGCACGCAGCTCATCGGCTTCGTTGCTGAAGTTCATGGTCAGGTAGGGGTGGTCCCAGTCGCCCAGCACGCCCAGGCGCTCGAAGTCCACCTTCTGGCGGGCGATCTGTTCGGTGGCGTAGGCGCGGGCCTTGGCCTGCACTTCCTGCACCGGCAGGCCCTTGCCGAATTTCTTCTCGATCTGGATCTCGATCGGCATGCCGTGGCAGTCCCAGCCCGGCACATACACGGCGTCCAGCCCTGTCAGCCCGCGCGCCTTGATGATCATGTCCTTGAGGACCTTGTTCACGGCGTGGCCAATGTGGATGTCGCCGTTGGCATACGGGGGGCCATCGTGCAGCACGAACTTCTTCGCGCCCTTGCGCGCGGCGCGAATCTTCTTGTAGAGCTGCTTGTCCTGCCACTGCTTCACCCATTGCGGCTCGCGCTTGGGCAGGTCGCCACGCATGGGGAAGGGGGTATCCAGCAGGTTCACCGGATACTTGCTTTTCTCGGGCTTGGCGCGTTTCTCGTCGGACATGTTCGATTCTCGGGGCAATTCAGTGGGGCGCGGCGGGTGGAATGGCCGGCGCGCTGGTCATGGGGTATGGCGGGGCGGGTCCCGGCTGCTGCACCTTCGGCAGCGGCCGGCCGCTAGCTAATTCGGTCGGTGGCGGAGGTGGCGAAGTCGCGCCGGCCCGGGCCGGCCTCGGTGCCGCCGGGGGCGGCCAGGCCGAAGAAGGCGCGGGCGTCGAGGGTGTCCTGGGCGATGGCCGCCGTCAGGGCCTCGAGCGTGTCGAAGCGCGCTTCATCGCGCAGCTTCTTCATGAATTCCACGCGGACCAGCTTGCCGTAAAGGTTCTCGTTGAAGTCGAACAGATGCACTTCCAGCAGCACGCGGCCGGCATCCTCGACGGTGGGGCGCACGCCGATGCTGGCCACGCCGGGCAACGGATGATCGGCCAGCCCGTGCACCTGCACCACGAAGATGCCGTTCACGGCGGGCCGCTTGTGCGAGATCTTGAGGTTCAGCGTCGGGAAACCGAGGTCGCGGCCGAGCTTGCGGCCGTGGATCACGTGGCCGCTGATGGCGTAGCCATGGCCCAGCAGGCGTCGGGCGTGTTCGAGGTCGCCATCGGCCAGCGCCTGCCGCACGGCCGAGCTGGAGATACGGATGCCGCCTTCGGAGACGGAGCCCATTTGCTCGACGTCGAAGCCGAACTGGCGGCCCGCTTCCTCAAGATAGGCAAAGTCGCCGGCGCGGCGGGCGCCGAAGCGGAAATCATCGCCCACCAGCACCCAGCGCGCGTGCAGCCCGTGCCAGAGCACGTTCTCGACGAAGGCTTGCGGAGACTGGGCGGCGAAATGGGCGTTGAAGTGTTCCACCACCACGCGGTCCACCCCGTTGCGGCGCAGGGCGTCGAGCTTGTCGCGCAACAGCGCGATGCGCGTGGGCGCGCGCTCGGGTGTGAAGAATTCGCGCGGATGCGGCTCGAACGTCATTACACAGAGCGGCAGGCCGCGGGCATCCGCGGCGGCGCGCGCGCGCGCGAGCAACGACTGGTGGCCGCGATGCACACCGTCGAAATTGCCGATGGTGAGCGCGCAGGGCGCCCGGCTTTCGGCGTTGGGCAGGCCGCGGAAGACTTTCACGAGGACGGCGGACTAAGCGTTTTGGGGAAAGGGGGCATTATAAGGCGAATGGGGCGGCTTGCCCCGCTTTGGGGGCGGACCGGGGCGGGCAGGGCGGCGCCTTGCCCGCAAGCGTTGACTTTGTGCGTCATCCGGCCCGCCAGGCGTGGCGCCCTCAGGCAAAAGGCGGCATGATATGCGCGACTCCGACATGCCACGGCCCCCTTTGAACGCGCTGCTCAACAAGATCTTGCCCCCGCCCGGGCCACAACTGGACACCGAGACGCGGGCCAAGCTGCTTGCCACGGTGCACCGCGTTTCGCCCACCGGCATCGCCGCGTCGGTCCTGCTACCGTGGCTGACCGCCGCTGCCTTCTGGAGCGAGGCCAACCACTTCGCCCTGCTGGCCTGGTGCGCGATCATGGCGGTCCTGACCGCCGGCGGCACCTGGTTCTACCTTGGCTACCAGCGCGACGCCGGCAAAATGAGCCGTTCGGCGCACACGCGCAAGTGGTGGAACCACATGCGCGCGATTGCCTTCCTCACCGGCCTGACCTGGGGCAGCTCCGCGCTGCTCCATCTGTATTCCAGCTCCGTGGTGTTCTCGAGCGTGCTGTACTTGCTCACGCTCGGCGTGCTGGCGGGCGGCGCCACCTCGCAGTCGCCTATCCCGTCGAACCTTGTCTTCGCGGGCGTCCCGATCCTCGTGCCGAATGTCTTGCTGGCCGATTTCGCCTTCCCGAACCATGGCGGCTACGTGCAGGTGCTGCTCGCCCTGTACGCGCTGATGCTGGCGCGGCACGCGCTGAACCTGCAGCAGACGCTGGTGCGCGCCATCCAGCTGGAGAGCGAAAGCCGCCGGCTGGCCAAGCAGTTCCAGGAGGAAAAGGAGCGCGCGCTCCACGCCAGCGAGGAGAAATCCCGCTTCCTGGCCGCTGCCAGCCACGACCTGCGCCAGCCCGTGCATGCGCTGGTCATGCTCGTGGAAGCGTTGCGTGCGCGCAACCAGTCGAGCTCGCTCCATCCGCTGGTGGAGCAGGTGGCGGCCGGCACGCAGACCATCGACCTGCTGTTCCGGTCCTTGCTCGACCTCTCCAAGCTCGAAGGCCGCAAGGTGCTGCCGACGCTGGAGCCCTGCGAGCTGAGTTCGCTGATCAACGATGTCATGAGCCAGTTCGCCGCCGATGCGCGCGACAGCGGCCTGACCCTGAGCCCGCGCGTGCCGAGCGAGCTGTACGCGATGGCCGAGCCGGTGCTGCTGCGCCGCGCGCTGTTCAACCTCGTGCAGAACGCGCTGCGCTATACCAAGCGCGGCGGCGTGCTGGTGACGGCGCGGCAGCGGCGCAAGCACATCCGGCTCGAAGTCTGGGACACCGGCGCCGGCATCACGCCCGAGCACCTGCCGGACATTTTCTCGCCGTATTACCAGGTCCATAACCCGCAGCGCGACCCCTCGCAGGGCCTGGGGCTGGGTCTGGCGATCTTCAAGGAATGCGTGCGGTTGATGCGCGGCACCTACGGCGTGCGCTCGGTGCCGGGCAAGGGCTCGGTGTTCTGGTTCGCGCTGGCGCCGGTGCCGGCGGAGACCATCGAAGCCGTGCGCGCCATGCGCGCCAACGTCCAGGCGCAGGAGGCCAAGCCGGAACGGCTGCGCGGCACCGTGCTCGTGGTGGACGACGACAGCCAGATCCGCAAGGCCTGGATCGCGCTGATGGAGGCGTGGGGCATCCGCGTGGCCTGCGCCGCCCATGGCGCCGAGGCCGACGCGCTGTTCGCCAAGGGGCTGAAGCCGGACATCATCTTCTGCGACCTGCGCCTGCCCGGCAGCGAAAACGGGCTGGACCTGCTCGAACGCTGGCAGACCACGCAGCCCCAGGCGCGCAGCGCGCTGCTCACCGGCGACCTGAAATCGGCGGCGCTCCAGGCGGCCGAGGAGGCGGGCTACTTCGTGCTGCCCAAGCCGGTGGACCCGAGCAACCTGCGCATGCTGCTGCGGCGCTGGCTCCATCCGGCCTGATCGCTGTTCTGCAATGCAAAACGCCACCGCTAGGGGGGTGGCGTTATTGCTTGAAGATCCTACGATGAATTACTGGCGAAGCCGGAACCGTTCCATGCGCGACATGACCTGCATCCGCGTGCGCACGCCCAGCCGTTGCAGAATGGCGGAGACGTGCTCCTTGACCGTATTCTCGGTGAGGCCCAGCTTGCGGGCGATGACCTTGTTCGGCAGTCCTTCCAGCACCAGCGCGAGCACCGAGCCCTGGCGCGGCGTCAGGCCCAGTTCGGCCGGCGTCACGGGAATGCCGTGGGCGGGGCCGAAGGACTGGGAGCGCCCGGAGAGCGCCTCGTCGGTCGGGAAGCTGGTATCGCCGGCCAGCACTTTGCGCACGGCGGCCGTGAACGCGTTGGCATCGAGGTGCTTGCCCACGAAGCCGCAGGCGGAGAGCGCCCGCGCGCGGCCCACGATCTCTGGCGTGGCCTCGGCGGACATGAAGATGAAGCGCGCGCTCGGGATCACGGTCTTGAATGCCAGCATGGCATCGAAGCCGGTACCGTCGTTCAGCCAGATATCGAGCAGCACGATATCGGGGCGCAATCCCTGGTTTAGCGAGTGGAGGGCTTCCTTGGCACTGCCCGCCGCGTGGACGGCGACATCGGGCATCACCTCCGCGAGAAATGCGGTGGTGCCTGAGAGGGCCATAGGATGATCATCGACCACCAACAAAGTCGGTGCAGCGTTCGACATGCGTATTCCCGTCTAATTTCCCGTCTCGTCCTTGTTGTCACCTACTTGCACAGTGGCGCGTGGACGTAGTGACCACTCTATCAGAGCGGGGGAGGCGTCACAATCCATCACACAGGGGTATATGCATCGTACTGGGCGCCGCGCGCCCGCTCCGGAGGCCGGTTTCGCGTGAATTAAGTACCTAATGTGCTCGCTTTGCAAGCGTTTGGACCACAGCTTGGTAGAATCGCGCCGATGAAAAATATTGTGATCCTGATTTCCGGGCGTGGCAGCAACATGGAAGCCATCGTCCGGGCCTGCGCCGCGGAGCAGTGGCCGGGGCGCGTGGCGGCGGTGCTGTCGAACCGTCCCGACGCCAGCGGTCTGGCGTTTGCGGGGGAACACGGCATTGCCACGGGCGTGGTGGACCACAAGCAGTACCCTGATCGTGCCGGTTTCGATGCGGCGATGCGCGATGCCATCGACGCGCACCAGCCCGATCTCGTTGTGCTGGCGGGCTTCATGCGCATCCTGACGCCCGAGTTCGTGGAGCATTACGCGGGCCGGATGCTGAATATCCACCCGTCGCTGCTGCCCAGTTTCCCGGGTCTCCATACCCATCGCCAGGCCCTTGAGGCCGGCGTCAAGTTTCACGGGGCGACGGTCCATTTCGTCACTCCGGAGCTCGATCATGGTCCGATCGTGCTGCAAGCAGCACTCGATGTTCTGCCTGGCGACACTCCCGAGTCGCTCGCCACGCGTTTGCTCGACTGCGAGCATGTGATGTATCCCCGCGCCGTCCGCTGGTTTGTGGAAGACCGTCTGCAGGTACGAGACGGCGTGGTTCAAGTTCAACCGGCCGAACCGCAGTGGTTCCTGGCCCTCTCCGCTCCGGCGGCAGGCATCTCTCAATGAGTCGTAATCCCGCAACACCTCAGGACAAAATCCAGCGTTCGCGCGGCAGCAAAGGCAAGGGCAGCCCGATCCGCATGGCCCCCACGCCGCGCCCGCAAGGGGTGGATGGCGCACATGGGCGCTCGGGTAGCCTGCAGGCTTTCCACCTGCAACACATCGAACGGCTGCTGGGCAAGGTGCTGCTGTTCGCACGCCCGGCCGACGCCGTGGTCAGCTACTACTTCCGCGAGAACGCGAAACTCGGTCATCGGGATCGCGGCATCATTGCCGAGGCAATCTATGCAGTGTTGCGCCGACGCGTCGAATTCGGCCAATTCGCCGAAAGTGGCACCGGTGCGGCCACCCGCCGACTGGGCCTGCTGGGCCTCGCCGCGACGCTGGGCCGCGATGTCCTGAGCCCGTTCCTTTACCCGGATGAAGCCGAGTGGCTGGACCGTCTGACGACGATCGAGCGCTCCAGCCTCTCGCCGCGCGTGCGGGCGAACCTGCCGGAATGGCTCTACGACGACCTCGTCGCGCACCATGGCGAAGCCTTCACCACCGCCCTCGGCGATGCGTGGCTGCGTCCCGCGCCGCTGGATCTGCGCGTGAACACGGCCAAGATCTCCCGCGAAGAAGCGCTGGCCGAACTGGAAACGGCTGGCATCGCCGCCGAAGTCGCCCCGATGTCGCCCGCCGGCATCCGCCTCAAGGGCAAGCCCGCGCTGAACCAGTTGCCGCTGTTTATCAACGGCGGCGTGGAAGTGCAGGACGAAGGCAGCCAACTGCTGTGCCACCTCGTGGCGCCCAAGCGTGGCGAGATGGTTGTGGATTTCTGCGCCGGCGCGGGTGGCAAGACGCTGTCGCTGGGCGCCGCCATGCGCTCGACCGGCCGGCTCTACGCCTTCGACGTCTCCGAGAAGCGTCTGGCCAACCTGAAGCCGCGCCTGGCGCGCAGCGGGCTGTCGAACGTCCATCCGGTGCTGATCGATTCCGAACGCGACGCCAAGATCAAGCGTCTGGCTGGCAAGATCGACCGCGTACTGGTGGATGCGCCTTGCAGCGGCCTCGGCACCCTGCGCCGCAACCCGGACCTGAAGTGGCGCCAGTCGCCGGAGTCGGTGGTGGAGCTGACCGCGAAGCAGTCGGCCATCCTTGACTCGGCGGCCCGCCTGGTGAAGGGCGGCGGACGAGTCGTATATGCGACTTGCAGCGTGCTGGAAGCTGAAAACGAGGCAATCGTCCGCGATTTCCTGGCAACCCACGAGAATTTCCGCCTCGTGCCGGTGGCTGAAGTGCTGGCCGAGCAAAAGATCGAAGTGCCCCAGTTGCCGGCAGAAGGCGGCATGTTGGCGCTGTTTCCGCATATCCATCAAACCGATGGCTTCTTTGCGGCGGTGTTGGAACGCACCCGATAAGCCCCGGCGCCCATGGAGCATTCCGGATTTGGCAAGATGCTGGACGACCTGCTCCGCGATGCAGGCGGGCCGGGCTTCTTCTGGCAGCTTGGGGTGCTGGCCGCCTGCCTGGTGGTGGCATGGCCGCTCGCGCGCCATGTGACCCGCCGGCTGGAAGCGCGCTACGAATCCTCGAGTTTCTCGCTCCGGCTGGCCGCCGTCAGCCTTGAGCGGGCGATGTTTCCGCTGATTGGCTGGCTGCTGGTCCTGGCCGCGCGCTTCGCGCTGGCGCCGTTCCTGTCGATCAGCGTGTTGCGGCTGGCGCTGGTGCCGCTGTTCGGCATCACCTCGCTTTATGTCGGCTTCTATATCCTGCGGCGCGTATTGTCGGGCAACGGGCAGTTGCACGGCATGCTGGTGCTGGTGGAGAAGGTGCTGACCACGGCGGTCTGGCTCGGCATGGCGCTGTACGTGCTGGGCGTGCTGTCCGACGTGATGGCGTGGATGCATGCGGTGCGCTTCTCGATCGGCGGCAAGCACGACGTCAGCCTGGCCAGCACGCTGATGGCCGTGGTCTGGATTCTGCTGACCGTGCTCGCGGCGATGTGGTTTGGCTCGTGGCTCGAGGAGCGGCTGATGCGCGCGCCGAGCCTCGATTCGAACCTGAAGGTGGTGCTTACGCGCATCGCCAAGGCGTTGCTGCTGCTGGTGTCGCTGCTGCTGAGCCTGTCGCTGGTCGGCATCGATCTGACCGTGCTGTCGGTATTCGGCGGCGCGCTGGGCGTGGGCCTCGGCCTGGGCCTGCAGAAGATCGCCAGCAACTACATCTCGGGCTTCATCATCCTGCTGGACCGCTCGGTCAAGCTCGGCGACCAGATCACGGTGGACAAGTACACCGGCATCGTCTCGCAGATCCGCACCCGCTACACCGTGGTGCGTAATGGTGACGGCGAGACGCTGGTGCCAAATGAGCAACTTGTCGCCCAATCGGTGCAGAACCATTCGTTTTCAGGGACAAATGTGCGCGTAGCGACACGCGTGCAGGCCGACTACGCCGCCGACCCCGAAACGGTGATCACGCTGCTCCAGGATTGCGTGCGCGGCCTGCCGCGTGTGCTGCCCGAGCCGGCCCCGGCTGCGTTTCTTGTCATGTTTGCGGACAGCGGCATCGAGTACGAGGTGGCGGTCAACATTGCCGACCCGCAAAACGGCAAGCTCGGGGTGCAATCGGCGATGAATCGTGCTATTTGGCGCACTTTCCGCGAACATGGCATCTCGATCCCGTATCCCCAGCGGGAGATGCGCGTGCTGGCATCCCAGGCGGCGCCTGCGCCACCCCTCGCATGAAAGGGGAACGAAAGCCATAGGGGGCACTCAAAGTCGGGGAAAAAGCGGATGTTCGAGTGGCGCCGATCCGGTAGAATACCGGGTTGACGCGCGCTTGCAGAGCAAGCCGCAGCCCCACACAAAACAGCCGCCAGATTGCAGCGGCTCGTGCCTTCGCCCGGCTCCCATACTGTTTCGACAGGTTGCGCCAGGCGCCAGTAATAATCGCAATCGCCTGATTTCGCAGTCTTTTTTCTGCGCGTTCGCCGTGCCGCACCATTGTGCCGCGCTGCAAGACCTTCGATTCACAGACGGAGAACAGTTTGTTCGACTCAATTCTTGACTGGGCCGCCAACGGCCTTGCCAACTGGTCCTGGTGGGAGATCGTGATCTTCACCCTCGTGGTGACGCATATCACGATCGCCGGCGTGACCATTTTCCTGCACCGCTGCATGGCGCACCGGTCGCTGGACCTGCACCCTATTGCGCAACACTTCTTCCGCTTTTGGCTCTGGCTGACGACGGGCATGGTGACCAAGGAATGGACCGCCATCCACCGCAAGCACCACGCCAAGTGCGAGACCGAGGACGATCCGCACAGCCCGCAGACCCGCGGCATCCGCAAGGTGCTGCTGGAAGGCGCGGAGCTGTATCGCGAGGAAGCCAAGAACAAGGAAACCGTCGCCAAGTTCGGCCATGGCACGCCTGACGACTGGGTCGAGCGCAACGTGTACTCGCGCTTCGCCTGGCAGGGCGTTGGCCTGATGCTGATCATCGACSTGGCGCTGTTCGGCGTGATCGGCCTGTCGGTCTGGGCCGTGCAGATGCTCTGGATCCCGATCCACGCGGCCGGCATCATCAACGGCCTGGGCCACTGGTGGGGCTATCGCAACTACGATTGCGAGGATGCTTCGACCAACGTGTCGCCGTGGGGCTTTATCATCGGCGGCGAAGAGCTGCACAACAACCACCACACGTATCCGACGTCGGCCAAGTTCTCGATCAAGTGGTACGAGATCGATGTGGGCTGGTGGTACATCCGTGCGATGCAGTCCGTGGGCCTGGCCAAGGTCAAGAAGACCCCGCCCAAGGCGCGTCTGGTGGATGCCCGCCCGGTGGACCACAACACGCTGGAAGCGATCATCGCCAACCGCTACGACGTTATGGCGCGCTACGCCAAGGCCGTGAAGAGCGCATACAACGAGGAACTGGAGAAGCTGAAGGAAGGCCGTGCGGCCGACTACAGCCACTTCAAGCTCGCCCGCAAGTGGTTCCATCGCGAGGAAGGCAAGCTGGCCGCGCCGCAGCGCCAGCAACTGGCCAGCATCGTCGAGCAGAACAAGGCGCTGCATACCTTCGTGGAAATGCGCCGCGAACTCGCCGCGATCTGGGGTCGTTCGAGCCTCACACGCGAGCAGCTGCTCCAGCAACTGCAGGCGTGGTGCCATCGCGCCGAAGCCAGCGGAATCCAGGCCCTGCAAGAGTTTTCGCTGCGCCTGCGCCGGTACGCCTGATACAATTCTCGTCGCGCCCGCATGGTAAAAGCCCCGCCCCTGGCGGGGCTTTTCTTTTCGCTACACTCCCCCATGTCCAGGTCAGACCGCGTGCTTCCAAGCGCGGCGGCCCACGGGTGCCCCGAGGAGTACTGCTGAGATGACCCCACAAACGATCAAGTCCATCGAGTTCGAGAAACCGAACCTGACGGATACCGAAAGCGCAGCCGGCGGCAGTTGCGTGGCCCATGCCTGGGCCAAGGTACCGCCCGCGCTGACCCCCGACGAGCGCCAGGCACTCAAGGCCCGCATCCGCAAGCTGCTCAAGGAGCGCAACGCGGTGCTCGTGGCGCACTATTACGTCGATGCCGACCTGCAGGACCTGGCCGAGGAAACCGGCGGCTGCGTGTCGGACTCGCTGGAAATGGCGCGCTTCGGCCGCGATCATGCGGCCCAGACGCTGGTCGTGGCCGGCGTGCGCTTCATGGGCGAGACCGCCAAGATCCTGAGCCCCGAGAAGACCATCCTGATGCCGGACCTCGACGCCACGTGCTCGCTGGACCTGGGCTGCCCGGCTGACGAATTCTCGGCATTCTGCGACGCCCACCCGGATCGCACGGTGGTGGTCTATGCCAATACCAGTGCGGCCGTGAAGGCCCGTGCGGATTGGATGGTGACGTCGAGCATCGGCCTGAAAATCGTCGAACATCTACACGCGCGCGGCGAGAAAATTCTCTGGGCACCGGACAAGCACCTCGGCGGCTACATCCAGAAGGAAACCGGCGCCGACATGCTGCTGTGGCAGGGCTCCTGCCTGGTGCATGACGAGTTCAAAGGCATCGAGCTGGACCTGCTGCGCAAGGACTATCCGAATGCCAAGATCCTGGTGCACCCGGAATCCCCGGCCAATGTGGTGGCGCAGGCGGACGTGGTGGGTTCCACGAGCCAACTGATCGCGGCGGCCCAGCACCTCGACGCCAACGAGTTCATCGTGGCCACCGACAACGGCATCCTGCACAAGATGCGGATGGCCGCGCCGGGCAAGCACTTCATCGAGGCTCCCACGGCCGGCAACAGCGCCACCTGCAAGAGCTGCGCGCATTGCCCGTGGATGGCCATGAATGCGCTGACCAATCTGGCCGAAGTGCTGGAAACGGGGCGCAACGAGATCCAAGTGGACCCAATCATCGGCCAGCGCGCCGTTACCTGCATTGATCGGATGCTCAACTTCGCCGCGCAGCAGAAGGCCAATGTGCGGCCGGCCAGCGATCTGGCCCAGACGGGCGCGCTGTTCCAGGGAGTGGGCCCGGCATGACTGTGAATTCCGTGTTCGATAGTTACGGCCCGGCGCTGCCCGCGGCGCTGGCAGCCAACGTGCAGGCCGCGATTGCCGAGGATGTGGGCACCGGCGACCTGACGGGCCTGCTGATTCCGGCCGACAAACCCGTGCAGGCGCGCGTGATCGTGCGCGAGAGCGCGGTGCTGTGCGGCCAGCCCTGGTTTGAGGCGTGTATGGCGGCCGTCGATGCGCGGCTCCAGGTGCGCTGGCTCAAGGAAGAGGGTGCGCGGATGGCCCCCGATGATGTGGTGTGCGAGATTGCCGGCCCGGCCCGTGCGCTGCTGACGGCGGAGCGGCCATCGCTGAACTTCCTGCAACTGCTGTCCGGCGTGGCCACGGCCACCCGGCGCTATGCGGATCTGATTGCCGGCACGCGGGCCCGCGTGCTCGACACCCGCAAGACGCTGCCCGGCCTGCGCCTGGCGCAGAAGTACGCGGTGCGCATCGGCGGCGGCGAGAATCAGCGGCTGGCGCTCTATGACGGCATCCTGATCAAGGAAAACCATATCGCGGCGGCGGGCAGCATCACGGCGTCCATGCAGGCTGCGCTGGCGCTGGGCACGGACGCCTCGGTGCAGATCGAGGTGGAGTCAATCGCCGAACTGGAAGAGGCACTCGCTGCCGGCGCCAAATCGGTCCTGATCGACAACTTTACGGTGCCGATGATGCGCGAAGCGGTGGAAATCAACCGTGGTCGGGCGCTGCTGGAGGTGTCGGGCGGCGTCAATGCCGAGTCGATTCGGGAATTCGCCGAAACGGGCGTGGACCGGATCTCGGTGGGCGCGCTGACCAAGGATGTGCGCGCGACCGACTATTCGCTGCGGATCGTTGGGTAACGCGCAAAGCGCATCGCAAAAGGGAAGGGGCCGTATCGGCCCCTTTTTCACGTCTGTTTTACGACTTTTGCTTGTTCTGTCGATGCTGCGCCGCGCGGCCCAGCAGCGGCTGGAGCACGGTCGGCAACGCCTTGGGCAGCGTGTCGGGGTAGTCGCGGCTGAAGTGGAGGCCCCGGCTTTCGTGGCGCGAGTACGCGCTGTCGACGATCAGCGCCGCCACTTCGACCAGATTGCGCAGTTCCAGCAGGTCGCGCGTGACGCGGAAGTTGGCGTAGTACTCGGCAATTTCCTCGCGTAACAGACCAATCCGGTGCTGGGCGCGCTCGAGGCGCTTGTCCGTGCGGACGATGCCGACGTAGTTCCACATCATGCGGCGCAGTTCGTCCCAGTTGTGGGACACCACCACTTCCTCGTCCGCATCGGCCACGCGGCTGGCATCCCAGGCGGGCAGGCTGATATCCGGCGCGCCGGCCTTGTCCTGCCGGGCGATGTCCTCGGCGGCTGCGCGACCGATCACCATGCATTCGAGCAGCGAGTTGGAGGCCAGCCGGTTTGCGCCGTGCAGGCCGGTGCAGGCGGTCTCGCCCACGGCATAGAGGTTCGACAGGTCCGTGCGACCCGCAGTGTCGGTCACCACGCCGCCGCACGTGTAGTGGGCGGCCGGTACCACGGGAATCGGCTCGCGGGTGATATCGATGCCCAACTCCAGGCAACGTGCGTAGATCGTCGGGAAATGTTCCTTCAGGAACGCTTCCGGCTGGTGCGTGATGTCGAGGTAGACGCAGTCGAGGCCGCGCTTCTTCATCTCGAAGTCGATCGCGCGCGCCACCACGTCGCGCGGTGCCAGTTCGGCACGCGGATCGTGGTCGGGCATGAAGCGGGTGCCGTCGGGCAACTTCAGCAGGCCACCTTCGCCACGTACCGCCTCGGAAATCAGGAACGACTTGGCGTAGGGGTGGTAGAGGCAGGTCGGGTGGAACTGGATAAATTCCATGTTCGACACCCGGCAGCCGGCACGCCACGCCATGGCGATGCCGTCGCCGGTCGCAGTGTCGGGGTTGGTCGTATAGAGATAGACCTTGCCCGCGCCGCCGGCGGCCAGCACCGTGTGGGTGGCCGTGATGGTACGCACGGCGCCCGTGGTGTCGTCGAGCACATAGAGGCCGTAGCAGCGGTTGCCTGGCAGGCCGAGCTTGGTGGCCGTGATCAGGTCGATCGCGAAGTGGTCCTCGATGATCGTGATGTTCGGGTGCTGGCGTGCCTGCTCGGTCAGCGTGGTGACCACGGCGTGGCCCGTGGCGTCCGCCGCGTGGATGATGCGGCGCCGGCTGTGGCCGCCTTCGCGCGTCAGGTGGAAGCCCAGTTCTGCCTGGGCATCGCGGGTGAAGGGCACGCCCCGGTCGATCAGCCACTGGATTGCCTCGCGTCCATGCTCCACGATGAAGCGCGTCGCGCCTTCATCGCACAGCCCGGCGCCAGCGACCAGCGTGTCCTGCGTGTGTTCGTCGTGGCTGTCGCCGGAGTCGAGCACTGCGGCGATGCCGCCCTGGGCCCAGTCGCTGGCGCCATGCGTCATGGCGCGCTTGCTGAGGATGACAACCCGGTGGCTATCGGCCAGTTGCAGCGCGACGGTGAGGCCGGCCAGCCCGCTGCCGACGATCGCGACGTCGAAGTTCATGGTGCAGGGTTCGCGCGGAGCGAATGCGCGTCAGGGAAAGCTGGAAAGTGTACACCCGCATACCGGTTCGCGGACGCCCCAGCCCTTGCCGCATAAGGGTTTGCGGTCAATAAAAACGGGCAACAAAAAACCCCGCGAAGCGAGGTGCTCGGCGGGGTTCTTCATCGGAGACCGGATCAATTACTTGATCTTGGTTTCCTTGTAAGGCACGTGCTTACGGGCGACGGGATCGAACTTCGAGATCTCCATCTTTTCCGGCATGGTGCGCTTGTTCTTGGTGGTCGTGTAGAAATGACCCGTACCTGCGGTCGATTCCAGCTTGATCTTGTCGCGTCCGCCTTTGCTGGCCATGTTGTACTCCTATTTAGACTTCGCCGCGTGCGCGCAGGTCGGCGAGCACGGAGTCGATGCCTTTCTTGTCGATCAGGCGCAGGCCGGCGTTCGAGACGCGCAGGCTCACCCAGCGGTTTTCCGATTCAACGAAGAAGCGGCGATTCTGCAGATTGGGCAGAAAACGGCGCTTGGTCTTGTTGTTTGCGTGGGAAACGTTGTTGCCGACCATCGGCGCTTTCCCGGTCACTTGACAGACGCGTGCCATGAAGCACTCCTAAATCTTATTCGTGGACAATGTTCGCAACAGATCAACAAAAGGCGCGCGGGCCCGGACTGCAGCGGATTGAGACTTCAGCAAAACGAACATTATAGACCGGAAACGACTGGCGAATCAACGCCTTCCGCGCTGAGGGGAAGACTTAGTGTTGTGCCGCAGGTTTGCCGTGCTGCCGGGATCACGTGGACGCGCTCACGTGGGCGGGACGGCGGGCAGCCGGTCATGCTCGGCGAACGAATAGATATCGCTGCCGGCGACAATGTAATGGTCCAGCAGCCCGATGTCCAGCACGGCGAGCGCCCGGGCGAGGTGCCGTGTGGTGGAAAGGTCAGCGAAGCTGGGTTCTACGGGGCCGTGCGGGTGGTTGTGGGCGACGATGACATGGGCGGCGTTGTATGAAAGCGCTTCGCGCGCCACTTCTCGTGGATAGACCGTGACGCCACCCAGGGATCCGCGTCCAAGCTCTACATTGGCGAGCAGGCGGTACGCACTATCCAGATAGAGGGCGATGAAGACCTCGTGCGGCAGGCGCGACAGCGTCAGCCGCAGGTAGGCGCGGACCGCGCGCTCGGAATCCAGGCCGCGCGGGGCCTTGAGCGTCTCGGCCAGCGCGCGCCGGGTCAGTTCCGGCACCACGCGCAGCTGGGCCTGCTTGGCGGCGCCCATGCCCTTGATCGTGGCAAGGGTATCGGTATCTGCGGCAAACAGCCGCGTCAGCGAGCCGAAGCGCCCCAGCAGCTCCCGGGCGAGGTCCACGGCGCTCTTGCCGGGGCTGCCCACACGTAGGAAAACAGCGAGTAATTCGGCGTCGGACAATGCTCCCGGGCCGCCCAGCGCCAGCTTTTCGCGGGGGCGCTCCTGGGCGGGCCAGCGGGGAATTGGCAGCATCGACATCGAATCGTCTCCAGAAATTGCCACACTAACTGTCATGCCGGCTGCGACGGAGGCCGGCGGCAGACGGGCCAGTCGAATACAATACGGGTTGTTGACCGGTTGATCACCCATGAATTTGCAAACTTTTGCGTCAGAAGCGGAAGGCGGCGGCGCGGCTGCCCGCAAGACAGTCCTGGCGGACTCCTTCCTGACCCTCCACTACAGCATCTCCCTCGAGAACGGCACCGAAGTCGTGAGCACGTTCGAGGAAAAACCCGCCACGCTGCTGCTTGGCCAGGGCCAGCTCGCGCCCAACCTCGAGGCGGCGCTGCTCGGCATGCCCGAGGGCCAGCGCATGACTTACCGCCTGGCGCCGGAGCATGCCTTCGGCCCGCGCAACCCCGAACTGCTGCAGTGGGTCTCGCTGGCCACGCTGCGCGAGAACAGCTCGTTCGAGGAAGACTATTCGCCCGGCGACCTCGTGGAATTCAATGCACCGAACGGCGGCAAGTACGCCGGCGTGCTAAAGGAATTCGGCGAGACCGCCGCGCTGTTCGACTTCAACCACCCGCTGGCCGGACAGACCATCCTGTTCGATGTCCAATTGATCGGAATTCTCTGATGTCAGCCGTTGTGACGGACCCCAGCATGCCCGAGCTCACCCTCCCCATCGACGCCGAGATCCTGATGGCGCAGCCGCGTGGCTTCTGCGCCGGCGTGGACCGCGCGATCGAGATCGTCGAACGCGCGCTGGCGCTGTTCGGCGCGCCGATCTACGTGCGCCACGAGATTGTCCACAATGCCTACGTGGTGGCCGATCTGCGCAACAAGGGCGCGGTGTTCGTCGACGAACTCGACGAAGTGCCACCCGGTTCGACCGTGATCTTCAGCGCGCATGGCGTGTCGAAGGAAGTGCGCGCAGACGCCACCGCGCGTGGCCTGACCGTGTTCGACGCCACCTGCCCGCTGGTGACCAAGGTGCACGTCGAGGTAGGCAAGATGCGCGCCGAAGGCTGCGAGATCATCATGATCGGCCACAAGGGGCACCCCGAGGTGGAAGGCACGATGGGCCAGGCCGAGCGCGGCATGCTGCTGGTGGAGTCGGTCGAGGACGTCAACCGTCTGGCCGTGTCCGACCCGTCGCAACTGGCCTACGTCACGCAGACCACGTTGTCGGTGGACGAGACTGCCGAGATCGTGGCGGCGCTGAAGGCGCGCTTCCCGGATATCCGCGAGCCCAAGAAACAAGACATCTGCTATGCCACGCAGAACCGCCAGGACGCCGTGAAGTTCATGGCGCCGCAGGTGGAAGTGGTGATCGTGGTGGGCAGCCCGAACAGCTCGAACTCGAACCGCCTGCGCGAGCTGGCGGACCGCCTCGGCGTGCCGGCCTACATGGTCGACGATCCTGACCAGCTCAAGCCCGAGTGGGTGGCAGGCAAGCGCCGGATCGGCCTGACCGCAGGGGCCTCGGCCCCCGAAGCACTGGCCCAGGCCATCGTCGAGCGCCTGCGCACGTTCGGCGTGCGCAGCGTGCGAGCGCTGGAAGGCGTGGAGGAGAACATGTCCTTCCCGCTGCCGCGCGGCCTCGCCAGCGTGTCCGTGCAGTCCTGATCCTGCCTGTTTCCGCCTGATTGCCGGACATCGACCTGAAACGGGTCGGTGTCCGCGCCCGTCGTTCTCCCGTCCCGCCGCTTCTTCTTCCTTCCCCGTTTTTCGCTGTTCTGCCATCGCACCGCGCTGGTGCGTATCGTTGCGTCCGCTATTTTTGTCGCGACGTGCGCTGCCGCACTATCGGAGACATTTAAGGACTTACAAAACCGCGCCCGGCGCCATAATGCCGCAATACGTGTCTTAACACCCAGACAATATCAGGGTAATCCCCGAGGATGGGGTTTTCCCTATTATGGTGCGGCGCTACATTCTGCACATTAGAGAGGCGGCCCGGTATTTGAAATGAAATACCTAATTAATACCTGGCCATTATATGTGGCGCGGCGCAGGCTTGTGACGTGGCGCAAGCGCCTCCGGCGAGACTCGGGCACGATTCTTGTAAGCACAGGTGACGGGTCTGCCAAATGGGCGGAGATTGCCCCAATCTGTGCATTGGGGAAATTCCCTAGCGCAATTGGTGGGTAAATGGTTCAGGTTGTTGCGTCGCGTATTGCATCCGCAAAGAAAGGGGATACAATGCGCGCGTTTCAAATTGAAACTAAACAAAGGGCGGTCCAGGGAATACGTCCGGGAGGCGTAGTATTTCCCTGTTTTTGTGAATCCTAGGAGATCACTCATGCAATTCACGTTTGCCAAGATTCTGCCGATCGCGGCCGCTGTGGCGCTGGTCGCTGCATGTGGCAAGAAAGAAGAAAAGCCGGCTGATGCGGCAGCATCGGCACCTGCCGCGGCGGCACCGGCTGCAGGTGGCGGTGAAACCATCGTCAAGATCGGCCACGCGGCTCCGCTGACGGGCGGCATTGCCCACCTTGGCAAGGACAACGAAAACGGCGCGCGCCTGGCCGTGGAAGAAGTCAACAAGACCGGTCTGGAAATCGGCGGCAAGAAGATCAAGCTGGAACTGGTGGGCGAAGACGACGCCGCCGATCCGAAGACCGGCACCGCCGTGGCCCAGAAGCTGGTGGACGCGAAGGTCGTCGCCGTGGTGGGTCACCTGAACTCGGGCGTCTCGATCCCGGCTTCGAAGATCTACAGCGATGCCGGCATCGTCCAGATCTCGCCGTCGTCGACCAACCCCGACTACACCAAGCAAGGCTTCAAGACCACGTACCGCGTGGTGGCTACCGACGCCCAGCAGGGTCCGGCACTGGCCAACTACGCCGCCAAGAGCCTGGGCGCCAAGAGCGTGGCCATCGTCGACGATGCCACCGCCTACGGCAAGGGCCTGGCCGACGAGTTCGAGAAGACCGCCAAGGCTTCGGGCGTGAACGTGGTGGCACGTGAAGCCACCAACGACAAGGCCACGGACTTCAAGGCCATCCTGACCAAGATCAAGGGCAAGAAGCCGGACGTGATCATGTACGGCGGCATGGATGCCACCGGCGGTCCGTTCGCCAAGCAGGCCAAGGAACTGGGCATCACCTCGAAGATCGTGGGCGGCGACGGCGTGTGTACCGACAAGGTGGCTGAGCTGGCCGGCGATGCCGTGACCAACATCATCTGCTCGGAAGCCGGTCTGGCCCTGTCGAAGATGGAAGCCGGCGACGACTTCCAGAAGCGCTACCAGGCACGTTTCAACGCCCCGGTGCAGATCTACGCACCGTTCACGTATGACGCCGTGATGGTGGTCGTCGATGCCATGAAGCGCGCCAACTCGTCCGAGCCGGCCGCCATCCTGGCCGAAATGCCCAAGACGAACTACAAGGGCGTGATCGGCAACATCGCCYTCGACGAAAAGGGCGACATGAAGGAAGGCACCATCACGCTGTACGAGTACAAGGACAAGAAGAAGTCCGTCCTCGACGTCGTGAAGATGTAATTCCGGGCTTACCGGCCCATCCGAACGGCACCGTGAGTATTTTGCGGTGCCGTTCTTTTTAGTCTCGCCAACGGTTGACAGCATCCTTACCATGGATGGAACAGGGCGGGCAGCACACCAGCAAGTCATCACCTCTCTACCCGACCCATCCAACATTACCGTCCCACCCACGGCATCCACACCATGCCGCGCGGCCTGGGGCTGAAGCAGGAGTTTTCATGGATATCTTTATCCAGCAGATCGTGAACGGTCTGGTGCTCGGCAGCATCTATGCGCTGATCGCACTGGGCTACACCATGGTCTACGGCATTCTGGGCATCATCAATTTCGCGCACGGCGACGTGCTGATGATTGGCGCGCTGACCGCGCTGTCGGCCATCATGGGGCTGCAGAAGTTCGCGCCCGGCCTGCCCGAGTGGCTGACGCTGGTGATCGCCACGCTGATCGCCATGCCCGTCTGTGCAGTACTGTCCTTTTCGATCGAGCGGATTGCCTACCGGCCGCTGCGCAACGCGCCGCGCCTGGCCCCGCTGATCACCGCCATCGGCGTCTCCATCATCCTCCAGACGATGGGCATGCTGATTTGGTCGCGCAACCCGCTGACCTTCCCGCAGCTGCTGCCCTCGAGCCCGATCGACATCGGTTCCACGGGCGCCACCATCACCGGCAAGGAAATCGTCATCATCGGCATGGCCGTGATGGTGATGGCTGGCCTGCTGGCCCTGGTCAACCGCACCAAGCTCGGCCGCGCGATGCGCGCCACCGCCGAGAACCAGAAGGTGGCGGGCCTGATGGGCGTGAACCCCAACTTCGTGATTTCGGCCACGTTCATGATCGGCGCCGCCCTGGCGGCGCTGGCAGGCGTGATGATGGCCACCAACTACGGCAACGCGCACTTCTACATGGGCTTCATCCCCGGGCTGAAGGCGTTCACCGCCGCGGTGCTGGGCGGCATCGGCAACCTGGCCGGGGCGATGGTCGGCGGCATGCTGCTGGGCCTGATCGAAGCACTGGGCGCCGGCTACATCGGCGACCTGACCAACGGGGTGTTCGGCTCGAATTACCAGGACGTGTTCGCGTTCGTCGTGCTGATTACCGTACTTGTGTTCCGTCCGTCCGGCATCATGGGCGAACGCGTGGCCGACCGCGCCTGAGGAGAGCGAATCCATGAATACTCCGATTCCATCCACGGCCGTCGCGGCACCGTCGCGCGTGCCGGCCAAGACGCTGGCGGCCCTGCTGGGCTTCCTCGTCGTGGCGCTGTGCGCGCCATTCTTCGTCCAGACCTTCGGCGGCAACTACTGGGTGCGCGTGCTCGACTTCGCGCTGCTCTACATCATGCTGGCGCTGGGCCTGAACATCGTGGTCGGCTTTGCCGGCCTGCTGGACCTGGGCTACATCGCGTTTTACGCGGTGGGCGCCTACCTGATGGCGCTGCTCGGTTCGCCGCACCTCGCCAACCAGTTCGAATGGATCCATCAGCTGTTCCCGAACGGGCTGCATCTGTCGATGTGGTTCGTGCTGCCCATTGCACTTGGGGTGGCGGCGCTGTTCGGCGTCATGCTGGGCGCGCCTACCCTCAAGCTACGGGGCGACTACCTGGCCATCGTGACGCTGGGCTTCGGTGAGATCGTTCGTATTTTCATGAACAACCTGGACCGCCCGGTCAACATCACCAACGGCCCCAAGGGCATCACGGCGGTAGACCCGGTGCACATCTTCGGCTTCGACTTCTCGAAATCCCACGAGATCTTCGGGCTGAAGTTCACGCCGGTGTTCATGTACTACTACCTGCTGGTGTTCCTGGTCATCGTGATCGTGTTCATCTGCCTGCGCCTGCAGAACTCGCGGATCGGCCGGGCCTGGGTGGCGATTCGTGAAGACGAGATTGCCGCCAAGGCGATGGGCATCAACACCCGYAACRTSAAGCTGCTGGCGTTCGCCATGGGCGCCTCGTTCGGTGGTGTGTCGGGTGCTGTATTCGGCGCATTCCAGGGCTTTGTCTCGCCCGAGTCGTTCACGCTGTGGGAATCGATCTACATCCTGGCCATCGTGGTGCTGGGCGGCATGGGCCATATCCCGGGCGTGATCCTGGGCGGCATCCTGCTGGTGGGCTTCCAGGAACTGCTGCGCGTGGTGGCGGAGCCGATGCAGACCGGCCTGTTCGGCCATGTCATCGTCGATGCCGAGGTGCTGCGCCAGCTGATGTTCGGCCTGGCACTGGTGGGGGTGATGCTGTATCGCCCGGCCGGCATCTGGCCGTCGCCGCGCAAGGAAGATCGCCCGGTGGTGCGCCGGGCGGGCAGCGTTGGCCGTTTCTGACCAGGAGGACATCATGAGCAACAACGAATTCCTCCTGTCCGTACAGGGGGTCAACAAGCGCTTCGGCGGCCTGCAGGCCCTGTCCGACGTGGGCCTGCAGATCCGCAAGGGCGAGATCTACGGCCTGATCGGCCCCAACGGCGCCGGCAAGACCACGTTCTTCAACGTTATCACCGGCCTGTACACGCCCGATTCCGGCGAGTTCGTGCTGGGCGGCAGCGCCTACCAGCCGACGGCCGTGCATGAAGTGGCCCGGACCGGCATTGCCCGCACGTTCCAGAACATCCGCCTGTTCGGCGAGATGACCGCGCTGGAGAACGTGATGGTGGGCCGCCACGTGCGGAGCAAGGCCGGCGTGCTCGGCGCGATCTTCCGTCCGCCCTCGGTACGGCGCGAGGAAGAGGGCATCGAGGACATGGCCCACGATCTGCTGGACTACGTCGGCATCGGCAAGTACGCCAACTTCACCGCGCGCAACCTCTCCTACGGCCACCAGCGCCGCCTGGAGATTGCCCGCGCGCTGGCCACCGAGCCCAAGCTGCTGGCGCTGGACGAGCCTGCGGCCGGCATGAACGCCACCGAGAAGGTGGAGTTGCGCGGCCTGCTCGACAAGATCCGCAACGACGGCCGCACCATCCTGCTGATCGAGCACGATGTGAAGCTGGTGATGGGCCTGTGCAACCAGATGACCGTGCTGGACTACGGCAAGGTCATCGCCCAGGGCCTGCCGCAAGACGTGCAGAACAATCCCGCGGTGATCGAGGCTTACCTCGGCGCATCGGCACACTAAGGCGGGAGAGACGCGCAATGAAACAGACAGTACTGAAGATTTCCGGCCTGAAGGTCGCCTACGGCGGCATCCAGGCCGTCAAGGGCGTGGACCTGGACATCCACGACGGCGAGCTGGTGACGCTGATCGGCGCCAACGGCGCGGGCAAGACCACCACCATGAAGGCCATCACCGGCCTGCAGGGCTGGGCCGGCGGCGACGTGGAGTACATGGGCAAGTCGATCAAGGGCGTGCCCAGCTACACGCTGCTGAAGCAGGGTCTGGCGATGGTGCCGGAAGGCCGCGGCGTGTTCGCGCGCATGACCATCACCGAGAACCTGCAGATGGGCGCGTACACGCGCAACGATGACGCGGGCATCAAGCGCGATATCGACCGCATGTTCGAGACCTTCCCGCGCCTGAAGGAGCGGGCGGACCAGCTGGCCGGCACGATGTCTGGCGGCGAGCAGCAGATGCTGGCCATGGCGCGCGCGCTGATGAGCCAGCCCAAGCTGCTGCTGCTGGACGAGCCGTCGATGGGTCTCTCGCCGATCATGGTCGAGAAAATCTTCGAGGTGGTCCGCACGGTGTCCGCGCAGGGCGTGACCGTACTGCTGGTGGAGCAGAACGCGCGCCTGGCGCTGCAGGCTGCCCACCGCGGCTACGTGATGGAGTCCGGCCTGATCACCATGAGCGGCGACGCCAAGCAGATGCTGGACGACCCCAAGGTGCGCGCGGCCTACCTGGGCGAGTAATCGCCCGGCAGCATCCCGGCCAGTAAAAAAGCCTCGCGATTCGCATCGCGAGGCTTTTTTTATCGACCGAAGCCGGGGATCAGGCCAGCTTCTTGAGCAGCGTGCGCAGCATGCCGATCATCTGGTCGATCTCGCCGCGCGTGACGTTCAGCGCCGGCATGAAGCGCAGCAGGCCCGGACGCGGGGCGTTCAGCAGCAGTCCTTCCGGCCCCATGTCGCGGGCTTCTTCCACGATCTGCGCGCCGATCTCCTTGTTCAGCACCAGCGCGCGCAGCAAGCCTTCGCCACGCTCGCCACCCAGGCCGAATTCGGCCGACAGCGCCAGCAGCTGCTCGCGCAGGTACTCGGCCTTGGCCTTTACCTCGTCCAGGAAGCCCGGCGCGGTCAGCTGGGCGATCACGCTGCTGCCCACCGCCGTCATCAGCGGGTTGCCGTTGTAGGTGCCGCCCTGGTCGCCGGCCTCGAAGCTGGCCACCTCGGCCTTGCAGAGCAGGGCGGAGAGCGGCACGCCGCCGCCGATGCCCTTGCCCAGCGTCATGATGTCCGGCTCCACGCCCGACAGCTCGTAGGCGAACAGCGTGCCGCAGCGGCCGCAGCCGGTCTGCACTTCATCGACGATGAACAGCAGCTTGTGCTTGTCCGCCAGCGCGCGCAGGCCTTGCATGAACTCGCGCGTGGCGGGAATCACGCCGCCTTCGCCCTGCACCGGCTCCAGCATGATGCCGACGGTCTTGTCGGTGATCAGGGCCTCCACGGAAGCCAAATCGTTCAGCTCCGCCTTCGGGAAGCCCGGCACCTGCGGCGCGAAGATGGTGTCCCAGCCGGCCTTGCCCGACGCGCTCATGGTGGCGAGCGTGCGGCCGTGGAAGCTGTGGTCCATGGTGATGATCTCGTACGCGCCGTTCTTGTGCTTGCGCCCCCACTTGCGGGCCAGCTTGATTGCGCCTTCGTTGGCCTCGGCGCCGCTGTTGGCGAAGAAGACCTTGTCGAAGCAGCTGTTGTCGGTGAGCTGCTTGGACAGCACCAGCATCGGCTCGTTGTAGAAGGCGGGGCTCGGGTTCAGCAGCTTGCGGGCCTGCTTCTCCAGCGCCTCGATCATGCCTTCGTTCGAATGGCCCAGGCTGTTCACCGCCCAGCCCTGCACGAAGTCCAGGTATCGCTTGCCGTTATGGTCCGTCAGCCAGGAGCCCTTGCCTTCGGTGAAGACCAGCTCGGGGCGGTTGGTGATGTACATCAGGGATTGGACGGGAAAATCGGCAAATGCCATGGCGGACTCCTGGGTTCGGCGAGTAAGGGGTGAGAGGATCAGACCGGCAAAAACAAAAAGCCACGGGGGTTGCCCGTGGCTTGTCGACCTGAACAGATGCGATGGACGGTCAGCCGCGAGGCACCCTGAGAGGGAGCGACGTACGTGCGCGGCGTCGGAGCATGATCGTGTTCATGTCGGCCAATATAAGGCGCATGCACCCGGGTGTCAAAACCAAATGTGGAAAGTCTGGCAGACCCGGGTGGCATTGTTGTGTCGACGGAACGGCTTGGGGGTGGTCAGGCGGCCCCGGCCGGGTGCATGTCGGCCTCGGACGTGAACGAATCGGCGAAGAACGCGTCCTCGTGCAGTTTGCACTGGGCGGTGAAGTCCGTGCGGGCCGCGTTGACCATCACCGGGGCGCCGCAGGCGTAGACCTCGTGGCCGGACAGGTCCGGATGATCGTCGATCACGGCCTGGTGCACGAAGCCGGTGCGGCCCGCCCAGTTGTCCTCGGCCTGGGCGTTGGAGATCACCGGCACGTACTGGAAGTTCGGCAGGTCGCGCGCCCACTGCTCGCACAGCGCGTGCATGTAGAGATCGGCCGGGCGGCGGCCGCCCCAGTACAGCGTCATCTTGCGGTCGATGCCGGTATAGGCGGCATGCTCGACGATGGCCTTGATCGGCGCGAAACCCGTGCCGGAGGCCAGCAGGATGATCGGCTTGTCCGAGTCCTCGCGCAGGAAGAAGCTGCCCAGCGGGCCTTCGAAGCGCAGGATGTCGCGCTCCTTCATGGCCGGGGCGCCTTCCTTGGCACCGAACACGTAGTCGGTGAACGCGCCGCCGGGCATATGGCGGATGTGCAGCTCGATCGGGCCTTCCTCGTGCGGCGGCGTGGCGATGGAGTAGCTGCGGCGCTTGCCGTCCCGCAGCAGGAATTCCACGTACTGGCCGGCCAGGTACTGCATGCGCTCGGTGGCGGGCAGTTGCAGGCGGATGGCGATCACGTCGTCCGCCAGGCGCTCCAGCGTGCTCACGCGGCAGGGAATCTTCTTGATGGGGATGTCACCGGCGCCGTGTACTTCGCGGCACTCGATGGTGATATCCGAAGTGGCGTTGGCGCAGCAGAACAGCGCGCGGCCTTCGGTCTTTTCCTGGGCCGTCAGGGCCGAGGCGGCATGGTCGCCCTGGACGAAGCTGCCTTCGACCACACGGCCCTTGCAGGAGCCACAGGCGCCGTTCTTGCAGCCGTAGGGCAGGCCGATGCTGTGGCGCAGGGCCGCGCCGAGGATGGTTTCATCGGCAGCCACCTCGAACTTGTGGCCGCTGGGCATGACGGTTACTTGATAAGCCATAATCAGGTCTATGAGCCAAATTCTGTCGCCGCATGCGGCATTGTCTTACTCCCGGGCGGGTCGCCGCCTGGGCCGTCCGCGCCTGCTGATCGTCGGCTGCGGTGATGTCGGTTCGCGGGTGCTGCGCCTGCTGGCGGCACGCATGCGCGTGTTCGCCGTGACGTCGCAGCCTGCCCGGCGGGCCGAGTTGCGCGCCGCGGGCGCGGTGCCGCTGGTGGCCGATCTGGACCGGCCTGCCACGCTGGCAAGGCTGCGTGGACTGGCGGACCGGGTCATCGACCTGGCCCCGCCGCCCGCGCAGGGGAATGGCGATCCGCGCACACGTGCCTTGCTGGCTGCGTTGCGCCGTACGGCATGGCGCCGCGCCCGGTCGGGGCGCATGGCTGCCCACGCCGCCAGCGAGGCCGCCATTCTACCCGAGCGAGGCTGGCACCGCGCGTTTGAGGCGGCGGCCCGGCATCAGTCCGCCGGAGCCTTTGTCTATGCCAGCACGACTGGCGTCTATGGCGATCGGGGCGGCGCCCGCGTCCAGGAATTCGACACCGTGCGGCCGAAGACGCCCCGGGCGCGCCGGCGCGTTGCGGCCGAGTCCGCCGTGCGCCAGTTCGGGCGCGACGCAGGCTGGCGCGCCAGCATCGTCCGCATTCCCGGCATCTACGCGGCGGACCGCCTGCCTGTAGCCCGCCTGCACAAGGGCACGCCGGCGCTGGCGCCGCAGGACGACGTCTACACCAGCCATATCCATGCCGACGACCTCGCCCGCACCATGATCGCGGCGCTCTGGCGCGGCCGGCCCCAGCGCGTGGTGCACGCCAGCGACGACACCGAGCTGCGCATGGCCGATTACTTCGACCTCGTGGCAGACCGCCGTGGCCTGCCCCGGCCCCCGCGCATCACCCGCGAGCAAGCGCGCGAGGTGATCGAACCGGCACTGCTGAGCTTCATGAGCGAATCGCGCCGGCTCGACAACGGCCGGCTCAAGCGCGAGTTGCGGCTGCGGCTGCGCTATCCCACCGTCACGGACTTCTTCGACGCCTGACTGGGCCCTGACCCAGCCTGCGGCTCCCTGGCACACCGCTTGCGATTCCTATCGCCGCGGTGCTGCTGTCTATACAGGACTGTGCACAATCACCCCATAACGGTGCGATTCAAGGCGTATTCGGCGCTTTTATAGGGCACTCGCCTAGTGCAAACCCCGCGTTGACTTGTATAGACAGGCATTGCACCATTGCCCGACCACAAAGGAGCCGACAGCATGACCCTGCACCGCCGCGCAACGCTCGCCGCCATCGCCCTCGCATCCCTCGTCACCACGCTCGCCGTCCCGGCCCACGCGCAGAACACGCCCGTGACGCTCGGCATGAGTGGCTGGACCGGCTTCGCCCCGCTCACGCTCGCCGACAAGGCCGGCATCTTCAAGAAGAACGGCGTGGACGTGGATATCAAGATGATTCCGCAGAAGGACCGTCACCTGGCGCTGGCCTCGGGCGCGATCCAGTGCGCGGCCACCACGGTGGAGACCCACGTGGCCTGGAATGCCAACGGCGTGCCGATCACGCAGATCGTGCAATTAGACAAGTCTTATGGCGCGGACGGCCTGGCCGTGCGCGGGGATGTGAAGTCCTTCGCGGACCTCAAGGGCAAGACCATTGGCGTGGATGCGCCGGGCACCGCGCCGTACTTCGGCCTGGCGTGGATGCTCAAGAAGAACGGCATGACGCTCAAGGACGTGAAGCTGACCACGCTGTCCCCGCAGGCCGCGGCGCAGGCTTTCGTGGCCGGGCAGAACGATGGCGCGATGACCTACGAGCCGTATCTGTCGACGGTGCGCGCCAATCCGGACAAGGGCAAGATCCTCGCCACCACGCTCGACTACCCGATGGTCACCGACACCCTCGGCTGCGCGCCGAAATGGCTCAAGGACAATCCCAAGGCCGCCCAGGCGCTGGTGGACAGCTACTTCGAGGCGCTTGAGATGATTCGCAAGGATCCGGCCAAGTCGAACGAGATCATGGGGGCGGCGGTCAAGCAGACCGGCGAGCAGTTCGCCAAGTCGTCGGCCTACCTGCGCTGGCAGGACAAGGACGCCAATCGCACCTTCTTCGCGGGCGAGCTGGCCAGCTTCAGCAAGGAGGCCGCGGCCGTGCTGCTCGATATCGGCGTGATCCGCCAGGCGCCGGACGTGACCACGCTCTATGACGCCCGATTCCTCAAGTAAGCCGGAGGCCGCCGTGAGCCAGATTTCCCAGGTTTCCACGCCCGTGGCGCGCATGCCCGCACCGGCGAACGGTGCAAGCGGCGATGACAGCACCGCCGCCGCGCGCCGCCGCCATCCGTGGCTGTCGCCGCTGGTGCCGGTGGGCGGCCACGCGCGCTGGCTGCTCGGCCTGTCGTTCTTCGCGGTCTTCTTCGCGGTGTGGGCGGCGGTCACGCTGGGCGGCTTCGTGCCGCGCACCTTCCTGGCCGACCCGCTGACCATGGCGCGCGAAGGCGTCGTCCTGTTCACGCAATACAACTTCCTCGGCGACATCGGCATGACGGTGTGGCGCGTGGTCGGCGGCTTCGTGCTGGCCGCCGTGCTGGCCGTACCGCTCGGCATCTTCATGGGCGCGTACAAGGCGGCGGAAGCGTTCTTCGAGCCCTTTGTCTCGTTCTGCCGCTACCTGCCGGCCTCGGCCTTTATCCCGCTGCTGATCCTCTGGGCCGGCATCGGCGAGACGCAGAAGCTGCTGGTGATCTTCATCGGCTCGTTCTTTCAGATTGTGCTGATGGTGGCGGTGACGGTGGGCGGGGCGCGCAAGGATCTGGTGGAGGCCGCCTACACGCTCGGCGCTACGCCGCGCGGCATCGTGCGGCGCGTGCTGATTCCGGGCGCGGCGCCGGAGATTGCCGAAATCCTGCGGCTGGTGCTGGGCTGGGCCTGGACCTATGTGATCGTGGCGGAGCTGATCGGCTCGTCGTCCGGCATCGGCCACATGATCACGGACAGCCAGGCGCTGCTCAACACCGGGCAGATCATCTTCGGGATCATCGTTATCGGCTGCATCGGGCTGGTGTCCGATCTCGTCTTCAAGCTGGCCAACCAGCGCCTGTTTCCGTGGAGTTCGATCAAATGAGCGCGCTGTCGATCCAGCAGGTTTCTCGTACTTTTTCGAATCCGCGCGGTGGCGTCACCCAGGCGCTGCTGCCGGTGGACTTCGATGTGCGCGATAACGACTTCGTCACCATCCTTGGCCCGTCAGGCTGCGGCAAGTCCACGCTGCTGCGCATCGTGGCAGGGCTGGACACGCCCTCGGGCGGGCGCGTGCTGCTCGACGGCCAGCCGGTGGCCGGGCCGGGCGCCGATCGCGGCATGGTGTTCCAGTCGTACACGCTCTTTCCGTGGCTGACCATCGAGCAGAACGTGCGCTTCGGCTTGCGTGAGCGCGGCATGAGCGCGGCGAACCAGAAGGAGCGGAGCGACTATTTCATGGCCCGCGTGGGGCTGCGCGGCTTCGAGCACCACTACCCGAAGCAGCTCTCGGGCGGCATGCAGCAGCGCACGGCGATTGCCCGCGCGCTGGCCAACGACCCCAAGATCCTGCTGCTCGACGAGCCGTTCGGCGCGCTGGACAACCAGACCCGCGTGCTGATGCAGGAGCTGCTGCTCGGCATCTGGGAGTCCGCGCGCAAAACGGTATTATTCGTCACGCACGATATCGACGAGGCCATCTTCATGGCCAACCGCGTGGCGGTGTTTTCCGCCAGACCGGGTCGGATCAAGAGCGAGATCGCGGTGGATTTCCCCCATCCGCGCCATTACACGATCAAGACTTCGCCCGAGTTCTCCGCGCTGAAGGCGCGGCTGACCGAGGAAATTCGTGCCGAGGCCATGGCCGCGGCCGAGCACTGACCGCCATGAATCACCCCGCTGCCGGCTCCATCCCGACCAACCCCTCCACGACTTCGGCCCCCTCCGCGCTCTATCAGCAGGTGAAGGAGTACATCGCCCGCCAGATCCAGAGCGGCGCATGGCAGCCGGGCGACCGCGTGCCGTCGGAGCAGGAGCTGGTGACCCGGTTCTCGGTGTCGCGCATGACCGTCAACCGGGCGCTGCGCGAGCTGTCCGAGCAGGGCAGGGTGGTGCGCGTGGCCGGCGTGGGCACCTTCGTGGCGGAGCACAAGCCGCAATCGACGCTGCTCTCCGTGGTCAACTTGCAGGACGAGATCCGCATGCGCGGCCATGACTATGCGTGCGATGTGATCCTGGTGGAGCGCGTCTCGGCGTCGATCGAGGTGGCGGCGGCGCTCGAGCTGCGCACCGGCGAGTCGGTCTATCACTCGGTCTGCGTGCATCGCGAGGATGGCGTCCCGGTGCAGCTGGAAGACCGCTACGTCAATCCGCGCGTGGCGCCGGACTTCATCACCCAGGATTTCCGCGATACGCAGCCGGGCGAATACCTGCTGCGCAACGTGCCTTACGACCAGGTGGAACACGTGGTCGATGCGATTGCCGCTACCCCCGAGCAGGCCGCGCAACTGGAAATGCCGCCGACCCAACCGTGCCTGCTCCTGACGCGGCGCACCTGGACGAGTGGCGTGCCGGTCACGTTCGTGCGCTGCCTGCATCCGGGCAACCGCTATCGCCTCGGCAGCCGCTTCCGCGCCGACGGCAATCCGGCCTTCGGCTAAAACTGAGTAGCTGGGGCCAGTTAGTACTGGCCTTCGGCCCCCATTTTCGACTAACCTGTATAGACAGGCTCATACAACTGATTTTAGAACGCGGTTGAGCCGATTCTCAAAAGATCCCCAAAGATCCAACAGGACGATGCAGCACATGACCACTCCCGATTCCCGCCCCGACCTGACGCTGGACCCCGGCCACGTCACCCTGGCCGACCTGCGCCGCATCTACCGGGGCGAAGTGCGCCTGGTGATGGCGGACGCGGCCTGGGCCGGCGTGCGCGCGGCGCAGGCCACCGTGCAGGACATCATCGACGCCGACGCCGTCGTCTACGGCATCAACACCGGCTTCGGCAAGCTGGCCCAGTCGCGCATTCCGCATGACAAGCTGGCCGAGCTGCAACGCAACCTCGTGCTCTCCCACAGCGTGGGCACCGGCCCGGACCTCGCGGCGGACACCGTGCGCCTGATCCTGGCGATGAAGGCCATCAGCCTCGCGCGCGGCCATTCGGGCGTGCGCCCGGCCGTGATCGAGGCGCTGCTGGCGCTGGCCAACCACGGCGTGACGCCGTGTATCCCGGCCAAGGGCTCGGTGGGCGCCAGCGGCGACCTCGCCCCGTTGGCCCATATGTCGTGCACGCTGATCGGCGTGGGCGATGTCTATATAGATAGCCGCCGCGTGCCGGCGGCGCAGGGGCTGGCCCACGCCGGGCTGGAGACCTTCGCGCTCGGCCCCAAGGAAGGGCTGGCGTTGCTGAACGGCACGCAGGTGTCCACGGCGCTGGCGCTGGCCGGCCTGTTCGCCGCCGAAGACGCCTTCGCGGCCGGATTGGTGGCCGGGGCGCTCTCGCTCGAAGCCATCAAGGGCTCGGTCAAGCCGTTCGATGCGCGCATTCACGCCGCGCGGGGCCAGGTCGGCCAGATCGAGGTGGCCGGCACGGTGCGGGCGATGCTCGACGGCAGCGAGATCGTCGATTCCCACAAGGGCTGCGGTCGCGTGCAGGACCCGTACTCGATCCGCTGCCAGCCGCAGGTGATGGGCGCCTGCCTGGACAACCTGACTCATGCCGCGCGCATCCTGCGCATCGAGGCCAACGCGGCGTCCGACAACCCGCTGGTCTTCCCCGAACAGGGCGACGTGGTCTCGGGCGGCAACTTCCACGCCGAGCCGGTGGCCTTCGCCGCCGACATCCTCGCGCTGGCCATCGCCGAGATTGGCGCGATTTCCGAACGCCGGCTGGCGCTGCTGCTCGATACCGGGCTGTCCGGCCTGCCGCCGTTCCTGGTGCGCGATGGCGGCCTGCACTCCGGTTTCATGATCGCGCAGGTGACGGCGGCGGCACTCGCCTCCGAGAACAAGTCGCTCTCGCATCCGTCCAGCGTGGACAGCCTGCCCACCTCCGCCAACCAGGAAGACCATGTGTCGATGGCCACCTACGGCGCGCGCCGGCTCGGCGAGATGGCGGCCAATACAGCGGTGATCGTCGGCATCGAGGCGATGGCCGCCGCGCAGGGCATCGAATTCCATCGGCCGCTGAAGTCGTCGCCGCTGGTGGAGCAGGAACTGGCGCGCATCCGCGCCCGCGTGGACTTTGTCGAGGGCGACCGCTACCTCGCGCCCGACATCGAGGCCATGAAGCAATGGGTCGTGCAGGGCGATGCCGGGGCCGGCTGGCCCGAGGCCGTGCGCGCGATCCTGCCGACGAATGCCAGCTGATTTCAGCCTCTGACCCCCATCTGACAAATTCGAATCTCCCAACGGAGCCCCCCGACCATGAACGCTAACGAACACCAATTCCAGCGCGGCCAGCGCGAGATCCGCGCGCCGCACGGCAGCCAGTTGCATTGCAAGAACTGGCTGATCGAAGCTGCCTACCGGATGATCCAGAACAACCTCGACCCCGATGTGGCCGAGCGCCCGCAGGACCTGGTGGTCTACGGCGGCATCGGCAAGGCCGCGCGCAACTGGGAATGCTTCGACGCCATCCTGGACAGCCTGCGCCGCCTGGGCGAGGACGAATCGCTGCTGGTGCAGTCGGGCAAGCCGGTGGGCATTTTCCGCACGCACCCGGACGCGCCGCGCGTGCTGATCGCCAACTCCAACCTCGTGCCGCACTGGGCCAACTGGGACAAGTTCAACGAGCTGGACCGCGCCGGACTGATGATGTACGGCCAGATGACGGCCGGCTCGTGGATCTATATCGGCACGCAGGGCATCGTGCAGGGCACCTTCGAGACCTTTGTCGAGGCCGGCAACCAGCACTTCGGCGGCGACCTCGCCGGCAAATGGATCCTGACGGCCGGGCTGGGCGGCATGGGCGGCGCGCAGCCGCTGGCCGGGGTGCTGGCCGGAGCCTGCGTGCTGGCCATCGAGTGCGAGGAATCGCGCATCGACTTCCGGCTGCGCACGCGCTATGTGGACAAGAAGGCCACTACGCTGGACGAGGCGCTGGCCATGATCGCCGACGCCACCGCGAAGAAGGAGGCCATCTCGGTCGGCCTGCTCGGCAACGCCGCCGAGATCGTGCCGGAGCTGGCGCGTCGCGCCCAGGCCGGCGGCATGCGGCCGGACATCGTCACTGACCAGACCTCGGCCCATGACCTCGTCAACGGCTACCTGCCCGAAGGCTGGACCGTGGCGCAGTGGGAAGACCTGCGCCAGCGCGACCCGAAGGCGGTGGAAGCCGCCGCGCGCGCGTCCATCGTCAAGCATGTGAAGGCGATGCTGGCCTTCAAGGCGATGGGCGTGCCGACGCTGGACTACGGCAACAACATCCGCCAGGTGGCGTTCGACGAAGGCGTGAAGAACGCGTTCGATTTCCCGGGCTTCGTGCCGGCRTAYATCCGYCCGCTGTTCTGCCGSGGCAAGGGGCCGTTCCGCTGGGTGGCGCTCTCGGGCGACCCGGAAGACATCTACAAGACCGACGCCAAGATGAAGGAGCTGTTCCCCGAGGACAAGCACCTGCACCGCTGGCTGGACATGGCGCGTGACCGCATTGCCTTCCAGGGCCTGCCGTCGCGGATCTGCTGGGTGGGGCTGGACGAGCGCCACCGCGCCGGGCTGGCGTTCAACGAGATGGTGAAGTCGGGCGAACTCAAGGCGCCCATCGTGATTGGGCGCGATCACCTCGACTGCGGCTCGGTGGCCTCGCCGAACCGGGAGACCGAGGCCATGCGCGACGGTTCCGATGCCGTGTCAGACTGGCCGCTGCTCAACGCACTGCTGAATACCGCCGGCGGCGCCACCTGGGTCAGCCTGCACCATGGCGGCGGCGTGGGCATGGGCTTCTCGCAGCATGCCGGGGTCGTCATCGTCTGCGATGGCACCGACGCTGCCGCGAAGCGCATCGAACGTGTACTCTGGAATGATCCGGCCACGGGCGTCATGCGCCATGCCGATGCCGGTTACGAGAGCGCCATCGCCTGCGCCCAGGAGAAGGGCCTGGACCTGCCGATGGTGAAGGGTTGAAGGGTTGAACGCTTGAAAGGTTGGAAGCGAGCATGAAGGAACTGGAGCCGGGTGTGGTGCGGTTTGCCCTCGACGCCATCGCCCCCACGCCGTGGAAGAACGGCGGCGGTACCACGCGCGAGATCGCCGTGTGGCCGCCGGGCGCGGGCATGGACGCCTTCGCGTGGCGCGTAAGCGTGGCGGACATCGTCGCCGACGGGCCGTTCTCGGCCTTCCCCGGCATTGACCGCCAGATCGCGCTGCTGGACGGCGCCGGCGTGCATCTGCAGGCCCACGACGACTCGTTCTGCCACCGGCTCACGGCCATCGGCGAGCCGTTCGGGTTTGCCGGCGACACGGCCGTGCACGCCACGCTGGTGGAGGGCCCGACGCGCGACTTCAACGTGATGTCCCGGCGCGGGGTGTGCCACGCCGACGTGACCCTGCAGCGCCAGCCGTTCGACGTGGAAACCGGCAACGACGCCGTGATGGTGTTCGTGATCCGGGGCGAATGGCGCGGTGCCGATGGCCTGACGCTACGGGATGGCGAGGGCCTGCTGGTGTCGGCAGGCGCTGCGCCGGGCCGGCTGGCGCTGGCACCGGCCGAAATCTCCGCGCTGTGCCTGCGCGTGTTGCTGCAAATGGAGCCTGCTCAATGACGATTTCCCACGCGCCGTCTGCCGATGGCGTCTGGCACCACTGCCACCTGCTGCCCGAGCCCGGGCAGGACACGGCGCTCCGCGATGGCGCTATCGTCGTGGCCGATGGCCGCATCGTCTGGATCGGCGCGCACGCGGCGCTGCCGGACAGTTATCTCCACCTGCCGCGCCACGACGCCGGGGGCGCCTGGATCACCCCCGGTCTGGTCGATTGCCATACCCATCTGGTTTATGGCGGCCAGCGCGCCGACGAGTTCGCGATGCGGCTGGCCGGCGCCAGCTACGAGGAGATTGCCCGGGCCGGTGGCGGCATCGTCTCCACGGTGCGCGCCACGCGCGAGGCCGACGAGGACACGCTGTTCGCCCAGGCCGCGGCGCGGCTGCAGCCGCTGCTGGCCGAAGGCGTGACCGCCATCGAAATCAAGTCCGGCTATGGACTCTCGCTGGACGCCGAGCGCAAGCAGTTGCGCGTGGCGCGCCGGCTCGGCACGGCCTTCGGCGTCACCGTCCACACCACCTTCCTGGGTGCGCACGCGCTGCCACCCGAGTACGTGGGCCGGGCGGACGACTATATCGATCTGGTCTGCGACACCATGCTGCCGGCGCTGGCCGGGGAAGGGCTGGTCGATGCCGTGGACGCATTCTGCGAGGGCATCGGCTTCTCGCCCGCGCAGACCACCCGCGTGTTCGAGGCCGCCACGCGGCACGGCCTGCCCGTCAAGCTCCATGCCGAGCAACTCAGCAACCTCGGCGGCGCGGCGCTGGCGGCGAGCTTCCACGCGCTGTCCGCCGACCATCTCGAACATCTGGACGAGGCCGGCGTACGCGCCATGGCCGCCGCCGGCACCGTGGCCGTGCTGCTGCCGGGCGCCTACTACTTCCTGCGCGACACCCACCTGCCGCCGCTGGCGCTGCTGCGCGAGCACGGCGTGCGGATTGCGCTGGCGACCGACCATAACCCGGGCACCTCGCCGACCACCTCGCTGCTGCTGATGATGAACATGGCCTGCACGCTGTTCCGCATGACCGTGCCCGAGGTGCTGGCCGGGGTGACCACCCACGCGGCGCACGCGCTGGGCGCGGCGGACCGGCATGGCACGCTCGCCGCCGGGCGAGCGGCGGACTTCGTGCTGTGGCAGGTGGCCACGCCGGCCGAGCTGGCCTACTGGTTCGGCCGCAATCCCTGCGCGGCAGTGGTGCGGCAGGGACGTATCTATCCGACTGGGGCTAGCGTGGGGGGCACGCCATGAGCGCGGGCCATCTCTTCGCACCGTCCGCCCTGCTGCCCGAAGGCTGGGCGCGCAACGTCCGCCTGGGCTGGGACGCGCAGGGCAGGCTGACCGAGGTCACGCCTGACGCCACCGCCGCCCCGGGGGACGAACACGCGGCGGGCCCGGTGCTGCCGGGCATGCCCAACCTCCACTCGCACGCATTCCAGCGCGGCTTTGCCGGGCTGACCGAGTACCGCAGCATCACGGCGGACGAAGACCCGGCCGGCGGCGACTCGTTCTGGAGCTGGCGCACGCTGATGTACCGCTTCGCGCTGCGGCTCTCGCCGGACGCGCTGGAGGCCATCGCCACCCAGCTCTATATAGAGATGCTGCGCGCCGGCTATACCAGCGTCTGCGAATTCCATTACGTCCATCATGATCCGGAGGGCCAGCCGTACGCCACGCCCGCCGAGATGTCGCTGCGGCTGCTGCGCGCGGCGCACCGGGCCGGCATCGGCATGACGCTGCTGCCGGTGCTGTACCAGACCGCCGGCTTCGGCGGCAAGCCGGCGCAGGCGGACCAGCGGCGCTTCCTGCACGACACCGATGCCATGCTGGCGCTGCTCGCCGACCTCGCCCCGGCCTGCGCCGAGCACGGCGCGCGGCTCGGGCTGGCGCCGCACTCGCTGCGCGCGGTGCCGCCGGAGAGCCTGGCGCGCGCCGTGGCCGGGCTGCATGCGATGGACGCCACCGCGCCGGTGCACATCCATATCGCCGAACAACAGAAGGAGGTCGATGACTGCCTCGCGTGGTGCGGCGTGCGGCCGGTGGAGTGGCTGCTCGATCACGCGCCAGTCGATGCGCGCTGGTGCCTGATCCACGCCACGCATATGGATTGGGACGAGCGCCGGCGGCTGGCCCACAGCGGCGCGGTGGCCGGCATCTGCCCGACCACCGAGGCCAATCTCGGCGATGGCGTGTTCGATGCCGCGCCCTACCTCGCCCAGCAGGGCGCGTGGGGCATCGGCTCGGACAGCCACGCGAGCGTGAGTGTGGCTGAAGAACTACGAACCTTCGAATACGGCCAGCGGTTGGGCCTGCAACGGCGCAATGTGCTGGCTTCGGCGCAGCATGCCCAGGTGGCGGACCGGCTCTGGCTCGAAGCCGTGGCCGGCGGCGCCCGCGCGGCGGCGCGTAACGTGGCCGGGCTGGCGGTGGGCCAGCAGGCCGATTTCCTCGTGCTGGACGGCGCCCACGCCACGCTGGCGGGGCTGGACGGCCCGCGCGCGCTGGCGACCCACGTGTTCGCCAGCCACGGGCATGAGACACTAGCGGAAGTCCGCACCGCCGGCATGCGCCGGGTGCAGCAGGGTTCGCATCCGCAACAAACGGAAGCGGCCCGGTTGTTCGCCGCCACGCGCGCCGGCCTGCTGGCCGACTGATCTCCTGAAGCAGCCCCCTACATCACGATGTCCTTCACCACCGATACCCCCGCTTTCACCCTGCATCGCGGCACGCGCCCGCTGCTGGTGTCGATGCCGCACGTCGGCACGTACCTGCCCGCGCCGCTGGCCGCCCGCCTCACGGCCGAGGCGCGCACCGTGCCCGATACCGACTGGCACATGGACCGGCTCTATGAATTCGCGCGCGAGCTGGGCGCCTCCGTGCTGATGGCCACCCATTCGCGCTACGTGGTGGACCTGAACCGCCCGCCGGACAACGCGAACCTGTACCCCGGCCAGGACACCACGGGCCTGTGCCCGGTCGACACCTTCGACAAGACGCCGGTCTACGCCGATGGATCGAAGGGCCCGGACGACGCCGAGATCGCCCAGCGCCGCGACGCGATCTGGCATCCGTACCACGCCGCCCTGCAGGAAGAACTGAAGCGCCTGAAGGCCGAGCACGGCACCATCGCGCTGTGGGACGCCCACTCGATCCGCTCGGTGCTGCCGCGCTTCTTCGACGGCAAGCTGACCGACTTCAACCTCGGTTCGGCGGATGGCGCGAGCTGCGACAAGGGCCTGGCGGACGATGTGCTGGCGATTGCCAGCGCGGTGCCGGCGCACACCGCCGTGCTCAATGGCCGCTTCAAGGGCGGCTACATCACGCGCCAGTACGGCAACCCGGCCAACGGCGTGCACGCGATCCAGCTCGAGCTGACGCAGTCGTCGTACATGGAAGAGGTCTACCCGTTCGCCTACGACCCGTCGAAGGCCGGCGCCATCCAGCCGGCCATCCGGCAGATGCTGGAGACGGTGCTGGGGTTTGTGGAAGCGCGCTGAGGGTTTGAGGCGCTGACCCTCTTCCGCTGTTGGGGGAAGGGCGCCTGACTCAGGCCGCTATTGCTCGGGGACAATTGCATTCCCATTGCAATTAGGAAGTGGCCCCGAGCGATTTCATTGATCGCGTCGCATTCAAGAGAATTGCTATAGACGTTGGTGATCGCATTGCGTCAGCCTTTTGGCTTTTGCCAGGAAGGGAGACGTAAGGTGAAGCAAAACGACGCGCCGAATGCAAGGCCATGCGGGCACATCCTGCATACGGATCCACCTCTCTACGTGCTCGTCACGTACTGCCCGCAGCGCGCTCAACCGGACTTCGTCCGGGCCTCCTGCGAGGCCATCGACGAGACCTATCATGGGCGTCCTGGCAATGCCCTGACGGTTTTTCTGTCGCCGTTCGATGCCTATCTGTCTGCGGCATACATCTCGCAACCCGGCGAGCCGTATCACGTCGTGCACGCCGCTCGTTTCGACCCGCGCGAACTGATCCACACCAACGGCGGCAAACTCCATATTTCCCTTCATTGCGGTTTCGGGGCTCACGACGGGCGACTCGTCAGACGGCGTGCGGGCAGTATCGTGACGCTCTCGGCGGAACAATCCTGGGACATTGATTCCCACAACGTCAGTGCCGTCGATATCAACCTCACGGATCATGACCTCAAGGGATATCAAAGCCTTCGAGACGCTGCAGGACTCTTCGCGCACGCGGAATCCCACGCGCCGTTCCTGAGCCTGCCTCACCCGGCAAGGGCGCAGGCCGTCGGGCGCGCCATTGCTTGCATGGAAGGCACCGTGGATCTGTCGCACAAGGCGAACCAGTGCGCGATTTATGATCCGGAAGCCGGCGCATGGCATTTCGTCCCCATCGGCGTGTTCTTCGACGCCCAGAATGAGGAGGCGTGCCCATCATGACATCGGCCGATACGCGTTACTTGATCGGGGAAGGTGACAAGACTGGAACAGGCGGCTATCAGTCCGCCAGCAGCCCGTCGACCAATATGGGGAAGCGCATTGCGTTGGAAGGAGACTATGCGAGCTGCCCCGCCTGCAAGGCTGGCGGTCCCGTCTATAACGACTGCGACCCGCGATGGTACGAGAACGGAAAAGCCGTGCTCGTCGAGGGCGCCCGGGTCTTCTGTCAATGCAAGGAGAAGCCGCGTGTTTTTGCCTCGCAACGCACGATGTCCACTGAGGTGGTCAGCGGGAATACTGGTGCTACCGCGCCGACGGTCCTGTCTCCTTCGCAATGGGTAGATGCAAGCCGTCACAAAGCCAGCCATAGGGACACCGCGACGGCGCTGGCAGATCATCCCACGCTGATCTGCCCGAACATGACCAATGACGCCTTCGCCGCGCTCGCGATGGATCTATGCGCGATTCTCGTGGCTCGCACCGAGGCACGACTGGCGGAATTGCGCCGCTGGGATGCCGAAGCCAGACGCAATGTTCAAACGTGGTTTGGCGTTACGGATAGCCGGACACGCGAGACGCTGAGCAGTGGGTTGGGCCGGATGCTGGCCGTATTCAGGCGCTTGCGGCCGGCCAATTTCGTACGGTACTCGCCTTCGGCGCTTGAGTTTGTTGGCTGTGTTTCCAAGCCGGACGCAGAAAAGCGCGGCGTCGTTGCGGCTGTTTGCAAACCGGACGTCAAGACCCATACGATTGCCATAGCATTGAATTTCTGCGAGATGCCGGATGACCATGACCGCAAAGACTCTCAACTCCTCACCTTGGCACATGAGGTCTCACATTTCCACGACACCATGGATACCGAGGATCATCACTATTTCCTCTGGAATGCCATCGCGCTTGCGCGCGCCAGGCATCCCGCATGCATCACGAACGCAGACAACGTGGCGGGGTATGTTGTCGTACATGGCCCGATCCCTGATAGCTTTGGCGTTGGTATGCGGTAGCGCCATCGCAATGGCATGCAAGCCGGGCGAGCAGTTCAACGCGAGGTTTTCCACCGAGGCCGATCAGTTAGCCGGTGCGGAGGCTGGCAGGCTAGGTGCCTGGGTTGCGGAGCTGCAGCGCAGCTACCCAAAACGCGATCTGTTCATCCTGGTGAGCTATGTAAAGGAACGGGGAGCATCCGAGGCCATTGCGGAGCGGCGCGCCGACTGGATAAAGGATTTCCTTGTCAGCATGGGCGAGGAGCCGAAGACCATCGTCTACGGCGGGGCGACGGTGCGCCTGAATCCGACAGGGCGGGACTACAGCGGCGCCACCGATTCCTCTGTCGCCATCGAATTTGGGCCGGGGTGCCCGAATCGATGCTGCGGAGCGCTGCGCGAGTAATTGGGCGCCAGCGGCGCTTGAATGCCGACGGTTTTCTCCCCTCGCCCTTCGGGAGAGGGGCGGGGGAGAGGGCAGGCGGTTCAACCTGCCCCGCCGCTTACTTCTTCGTCACCTTCGCATCGGCCTTGTTGCCGGTCGCCTCGTTGTACCGTTCGACATATTCCTCGAACAGTTTCCGGATCGAGCGGCCGATCTTCACGTAGTCGGACTCGTTCAGGTTCGCCAGCGACACGCGGCCGGACGGATGCTGCGTGCCGAAGCCCCGGCCCGGCAGCAGGACCACGCCGGCTTCTTCGGCCAGGCGGAACAGCAGTTCCACCGGCTCGGCCGAGCCCAGCACCCACTTCACGAACTCCGGCCCGATGGCCTTGCCGCCCAGTTGCTCGATGTCGAGCAGGGTGTAGTAATCCACCGCATTCGGGTCGTCCGCGTTCTCCGGCGCGATGCCGATCTCGCGGAACAGGGCGGCCTTGCGGTTGCGGATCAGCCGCTTCATCGCCTGCTTGTAGGCGTCCGGCGTGTCCATCAGCGAGAACAGCGAGAACAGCACCATCTGCACCTGCTGCGGCGTGGAGAGCCCTGCCGTGTGGTTCAGGGCCACGGTACGGCTGTCCGCCACGATGCGGTCGATGAACTTGAGCTGGTCCGGCGTGGTGGTGATGGAGTTGTAGCGCTTGTGCAGTGCCTTGCGCTGCGCCTCCGGCAGCTTGGCCAGCTGCTCGTCGAAGATGTTCTCGCGGTGCGTGGCAATCACGCCCAGCCGCCAGCCTGTGGCGCCGAAATACTTCGAGAACGAGTACACCAGGATGGTGTTGCGCGGGCAGAGCGCGAACAGCGAGACGAAGTTATCGGCAAACGTGCCGTACACGTCATCGGTGAGGATGATCAGGTCCGGGCGGGATTCGACGATGGAGGCCAGGTACTCCAGGCTCTCGTCGCTCATCCGCACGGACGGCGGGTTGCTCGGGTTGACCAGGAAGAAGGCCTTGACCTTGGGGTCGCGCAGCTTGTCCAACTCCTGCTTGGAGTACTGCCAGCCCGCCTTCGGGTCGGCATCGACCATCAGCTCCACGAGCTGGTAGTCGTTCAGCTCGGGGATCTCGATATAGGGCGTGAAGATCGGCATGCCCAGCGCGATGGTGTCGCCGGCCTTGATCAGGTGGTTCTCGCGGAACGAGTTGAACAGGTAGGTCATGGCGGCCGTGCCGCCTTCCACCGCGAACAGGTCGAACTCGCCGATGAACGGATGGTCGCCGATCATCTCCTTGCGGATGTACTGGCCGACGACGACCTCGGACAGCTTCAGCATGCGGTCCGGCACCGGGTAGTTGCAGGCCAGGATGCCTTCGCACATCTCGTACAGGAAATCCCCGGCGTTCAGGCCGAGCTGGTCGCGCACGTAGGACACCGCGCCGGCCAGAAACTTCACGCCGGGCACGTTCTCGAATTCCCGGGCGAAGAGGTCGAAACGCTCCTCGATGCCATCCCGCCGCGGAAAGCCGCCCACGCCCTCGGGCATGTACGAGAACGACCGCTCCGACTCGCGCATCGCGAACAGCCCCAGTTGCCAGAAGCCATGGCGTGGCACGGTGGCCAGGAAGTTCGGATTGCCGCGCCCGGCGTTGAGCATCAGGCGGTTGGCGTCGCCGCTGGCCAGCTGGATCAGTTCGTCCTTGAGTTCGAACGGCGACAGGCTGGAGAGTTTTGCAAGATCCGGTTTGCTCATCAATCGCTCCTTCAGGAAATCAGACCAGTCCGACCACGAGCGGACCCAGCAGGGTCAGCAGCACGTTGGCCAGCGCGTAGGTGATGGCGAACGGCACGGTGGGCACCGGGCTTTCCGCCTTGTCGAGGATGCCGCCGAAGGCGGGGTTGGCGCTGCGCGAGCCAGACAGCGCGCCGGCCAGCAGCGCGGCGTTGTCGTAGCGCAGCACGTAGCGGCCGAACAGCATGGTCAGGAACAGCGGCAGCAGGGTGACCACGGCGCCGAGCAGGAAGATGGTCACGCCACTGTCGCGCAGCGTGTGCACGGCCTGCAGGCCCGAGTTGATGCCGACGATGGCCACGAAGGCGGCCAGGCCGAAGTCCTTCAGCAGCTGGCACGCGGCCGTCGGCATGGCGCCGTACATCGGATGCTTGGACCGCGCCCAGCCGAACACCAGGCCGGACAGCAGCGCGCCGCCGCCCGAGCCCAGCGTAAGCGGGATATCGCCGATGCGCACTACCAGCAGGCCGATCAGCAGGCCCACCAGCACGCCGGTGCCGAAGTAGACGAAATCGGTCTTCTCGCTCGGCACCAGCTCGTAGCCGGCGCGCTCGGCGGCGCGCCTGGTGTCCGCCGGGGTGCCGTAGAAGGTGATGATGTCGCCGTGCTGGAGCTTCAGGTCGGGCAGGATCGGCAGCGCGTGGTCGTAGCGCTCGATGCGTTCCAGGTACACGCCGTGCCGCATCTCGCGCTCCACCCCGGCCACGATCTCGCCCAGCGGCTTGTTGTTCATGCCAGTGGCCGTGAACACCGCGCGGCGGGTCTGCATGACCATGCCCATGCCTTCCGCATCGGCAATTTCCTCGCCGATCTGGAGCGCCGTGGGCACCATGGCGTCGCGTCGGCCCACCAGCAGCACGACGTCGCCCTCGTTCAGCACCGTGTCCTGCTTGAACTCGAGCGCCTTGCCGCCGCGCTGGATTTTCTCCACCGTGACGAGGTCCTCGCCGCCCATCTCGATCTGGGCCACGGTCTTGCCCGCCGCCCCGCCCACGCGGAACAGCCGGCCCACCAGCCGGGGCAGCGCGCCGGCCTGGCCCGGCCCGAACTGCGGCAGGCCGCCGTGCATGGACGCCTCCACCTTCTTCGAGTCAGTCTTCAGGTCGCTGCCCATGAAGCGGGGCAGGATGTTCACGCAGACGATGATCGCGCCGAGCGAGCCGAACACATAGGTCACCGCGTAGCCTATCGCCACGTTGGCCTGCATGATCTTCACCTGGTCCGGCGGCAGGCCGAGCTTGGTGATGGCGTCCCCGGCCGTGCCGATGATGGCCGACTGGGTCATGCCGCCCGCCGCCAGCCCCGCCGCGATGCCCTTGTCGAGGTGGAAGATCTTGGCCAGCACCACCACCGTGACCAGCCCCGCCACGGCCATGAACACCGCCATGGCGATCTCGCGCAGCGAACTGCGGTTCAGCGAGTTGAAGAACTGCGGGCCGCTTTCATAGCCCACCGCGTAGATGAAGACCGCGAACATCACGGCCTTCACGCCGTTGTCGATCTCCACGCCCACCTGGCTGATGATCACGGCCGCCAGCAATGAGCCGGCCACGCCACCCAGCTGGAACTTGCCGAACGTGATCTTGCCGATGGCGTACCCGACCGCCAGCGACAGGAACAGCGCCGACTCGGGTGACTTCTGGAAGATGGTGTGCAACCAATCCATGGGACCTCCTGAAACGCGACACAGGGTCAAAGTTTTGACGGGGAACGGCAGGGGGTGTGTGACGCAGCGGGAGGCGAACTGGGAGGGCGGGTGAAATCCATGGCGCGGCGGGGGCTCCTCGTCGGACGCCTGCCGGGGGCGGCAGACGTGAAGGATTATCCGCGTGGCGTTATTCAGCCCGTACTGAATTGTTTTGGATGCGTATTAAACGCATTGGAGGAATGTGACGAATCGGACGCCGCGCCGGGGGTGGCGCCGGCGTCGCAAATCATTACTTGCCGCTGGCAAGCCGCTCCTGGATATGCTGGGCGCGCTGGGCCGAGCCCGGGTGCGAGCTGAGCATGCTGGACTGGCCGCCATCGAGCGTCGCCATCTTCTGGAACGCGGTGACCAGCGCCTGGCGATTGGCGCCATTCCTGGTCAGCAGGTCGAACGAGTAGTCGTCGGCGGCGCTTTCCTGGCGCTGGGAGAACTGCGCGTTGACGAACTGCTCGCCGATGGCGGCCAGTTGCGACGAGGACAGCGCGGTCAGCGTGGCGTTGCCGGTGGCGCCGAGCAGCCCGCGCGCGGCGGCGGTGGTGTAGGCCACCTGCATGGCCGACTTGGTGTGGCCGAGCGCCACGTGGCCGACCTCGTGGCCGAGCACGCCGCGGACCTCGTCGTCGCTCATCATGTCCATCAGCCCGCTGTAGACGCGCACGCAGCCGTTGGCCATGGCCCAGGCGTTGACGTCCTTGGTCACGTAGACCTTGGCGTCCAGCGGCAGGCCGGTGTTCTGCAGGCCACTCATGACCGTGGCCAGCCGCTTGGTGTAGGGGCTGTCGGCCGGGGCGAGCGTGTTCTTCTTGTCCATCTCGGCGCAGGACTGGTCGGAGAGCTGCTTGACGCTCATGTCGGAGAGCGTGGCGGCGGTGAACAGGCTGCCGCCGGCCTGCGTCAGGCTGTTCATGTCGGCACCGGCGCAGCCGGCGAGCAGCAGCGCGCAGCCAAGGGCCGCGCTGGCCGATGCGGCGGGGGCGGTGAAGCGGTTCATAGTCTTCCCTGAGTCGTCAAATGTCATGGCATGCAGACAACATCCACGGGGGATGCGGCGCAGGGAAAGGATAGGCAAGCCGGCGGGGGGCTGGCTAGTGGAGTTCGTCCGACATGGCTGACGGCGGGTGGCTCAGGTAAACCGCTCGTGCAGCACCATCACGGACAGCCGCTTGTTCTTCCAGTACATGTCGTGGATGCGCGGGCGCAGCAGCTGGAGCGCGTCCGCATCCACTGCGTGGAAGGTCAGCATGACCGAGGGGCGCGAGCCGTCGCCCTCGATATGCTCGATCTCGTCCGGCGCCGGAATGCCGTACTTGCCGAGGAAGGCGAGCAGTTCCTCGTCGGTGGTGCCGTCCGGTACGTTGGTCAGCATGAATAGGGCCATGATCGCGCCTCCTGGCGGAACCGGGTGAATGGCGGGTCGGCGGTGCCCGCAATCGAACCTTAGCCCCACGCGCCGCGCGCGGCAACCGGGGCGGGCCCAAAGGCCAATCTGTTTCCCTTTGCCTCCGCCCGGCAAAGCCACCACACTGTAAGCGGAACGCTCCCTGTTTCTCCCCTGCCAGAGGAGGGCCGCGCATGAGCAAGTCATCGAAGAAGGGCAAGGACCGCGCGCCGGAGGACTCGTACCCGTCTCCCCCGCCGCCGCCGCCGGAGGCGGGCGCGCGCATGTCGAACAAGGACTATCTCGCGGCGCTGCGCGAACTCCATGTGGAGCTGGTCAAGCTCCAGCAATGGGTGGTGCAGAGCGGCAGCAAGATCTGCATCGTCTTCGAGGGGCGCGACGGCGCCGGCAAGGGCGGCACGATCAAGGCGCTGACCGAGCGCGTGAGCCCGCGCATCTTCCGCGTGGTGGCACTGCCCGCCCCGACCGACCGCGAGAAGAGCCAGATGTACGTGCAGCGCTACCTGCCGCACCTGCCGGCCGCCGGCGAGATCGTCATCTTCGACCGCAGCTGGTACAACCGCGCCGGCGTGGAGCGCGTGATGGGTTTCTGCACGCCGGACGACGTGGAGAGCTTCCTGCGCTCCGTGCCGCTGGTGGAGCGCGCCATCGTCGCCTCCGGCGTGATCCTGATCAAGTACTGGCTCGAAGTGAGCCAGGCCGAGCAGACCCGGCGGCTCCAGGCGCGCATCCACGATGGCCGCAAGACCTGGAAGCTGACCGGCATGGACCTGAAGTCCTACAGCCGCTGGTACGACTATTCGCGTGCGCGCGACGCCATGTTCGCCGCCACGGACACCCCCGACACGCCCTGGTACGTGGCCGATTCGAACGACAAGCGGCGCGCGCGCCTGAACATCATCAGCGACCTGCTGGATCGGATTCCGTACCAGGCGCCGGCGCGCAAGCCGCCCAAGCTGCCCGAGCGCCAGAAGCGCGGCGGCTACCGCGAGTCGGACCACCCGTTCCGCCATATCGCCACGCGGTACTGACGATATTGACGATACCGGCGCCGCCAGGGCGCTGGCACGCGGAGGGCGCGCATGAAAGCCGATGGAGCGCTGCACGGGTGGATGCCGGCCTGGCTGGCCGGCTATCGCCGCGAATGGCTGCGGCCCGATGTGGTCGCGGGCCTGGGTGCGGCGGCCGTGGTCATTCCGAAGTCGCTCGCCTACGCCACCATCGCCGGGCTGCCGGTGCAGGTGGGGCTATACACGGCCTGCGTGCCGATGGCGATCTACGCGCTGCTCGGCACCTCGCGGCTGCTCAGCGTGAGCACCACTACCACGCTGGCGATCCTGGCCGGCGCGGCGCTGGCGCAGGTGGCTGCCGCCGATCCTTCGGCAAACCTGCTGGTGGCCTCGGCCACGCTGGCCCTGCTGGTGGGGCTGGTGCTGGGGACCGCGTGCGCGCTGCGGCTCGGCTTCGTCGCGGACTTCATCTCGGAGCCGGTGTTGGTGGGCTTCAAGGCCGGCATCGGCATCGTCATTGTGGTCGACCAGATTCCCAAGCTGCTCGGCATCCATTTCGCCAAGGGGTCGTTCCCGCACAACGTGTGGGCGATCGTGCAGGGCGCGCCGCATGCGTCGATGCCGACGTTGGCGATTGCGCTCGTCACCCTCGCCCTGCTGGCGTTCATGGTCTGGCGCCTGCCCCGGGCGCCGGCGCCGCTGATTGCGGTGGCGCTCGGCGTGGCGGCCGTGGCGCTGCTGGACCTGCCGGCGCGCGGCGTGGAGATCGTCGGGCGGGTGCCCACGGGGCTGCCGGCGGTGATGCTGCCGGACCTGTCGATGGTGGCCACGCTGTGGCCGTCCGCGCTCGGCATCGCGCTGATGAGCTTCACCGAGACCATCGCCGCCGGCCGGGCCTTTGCGCACGAGCGCGAGCCGCCGCCGCAGCCGAACCGCGAACTGCTGGCCACGGGGCTCGCCAATGCCGGCGGTGCCCTGCTCGGGGCGATGGTGGCCGGTGGCGGCACCAGCCAGACCGCTGTGAACCAGCGCGCCGGGGCACGCTCGCAACTCGCCGCGCTGGTCACGGCCGGCGCCGCGCTCGGCACCATGCTGCTGCTGGCGCCGGTGATCGGCCTGATGCCCAATGCCACGCTGGCCGCCGTGGTTATCGTCTATTCGATCGGGCTGATCGATCCGGCCGAGTTCCGCGCCATCCGCAAGATTCGGCGCATGGAGTTCGTGTGGGCGCTCGTCGCCATGGCTGGCGTGGTGGGGCTGGGCACGCTGCAGGGCATTCTCGTGGCGATCATCGTGTCGCTGCTGGCGCTGGCCTACCAGGCGGCCGACCCGCCGCTGTACGTGCTGGCCCGCAAGCGCGGCACCAATGTGTTCCGGCCGCTCTCGCCGGAGCATGCCGGTGACGAGGTCTTCGCCGGGCTGCTGATCCTGCGGCCCGAAGGGCGCGTGTTCTTCGCCAATGCGCGGCGGTTGGGTCAGCGCATGCGCCAGCACGTGACGGAGGATATGCCGCGCGTGGTGCTGCTCGACCTTTCCGGTGTGATCGATCTCGAATACACGGCGCTCAAGATGCTGATCGAGGCCGAGCGCGCTGGGGGAGCAGGGCGTGTCGCTGTGGCTGGCCGGGCTGAACCCCGAGGTGCTGGCGATGGTGCGCCGCGCCACGCTGGCCGACGCGCTGGGCGCGCACCGGATGTTCGCCACGCTCGAACAGGCGCTGGTCCGGTTTCAGTCGCCGGAAACTTCGTCGCCGGCGGCTTCGTCGTCGTAAGCCGTCTCGTCAGGCGGCCCCGGCACCCGCGTGGCGGCCTGCGCGCGCCATGCCGAGGGCGCCATGCCGAACTCCCCCGTGAACCAGCGCGTGAACGTGCTCGGTGAGCCGTAGCCGAGCAGCACCGCCACCTGCGCCAGCGGCACCCGGGGGTTCTCCACATGGCGCGGGGCCTGCTCGCGCCGCACMGCGTGCAGGATGTCGTGGAAGCTCGCGCCTTCGTCGCCGAGCGCGCGCTGCAGCGTGCGCAGGCTCATGCCGAGCCCTTGGGCGACGGAAGCACCGGTGGCGCGGCCCATCGGCAACAGCAGGGCGATGGCGCCGCGTACCTCATGCGCGACGGTCGGCGCGGCGGGTCGGGGCAGCGCCTCCACCACGCGCTGGGCGTGGCGCGCCATGGCCGGATCGGCGCCCGGATTCGGCACGTCGAGGTCGACGGCGCGGCAGACGATGCCGTTGTACTCGTCGTTGAAGGCCAGCCCGCAGCGGAACAGTCGCCGGTGCACGCTCTCGTCGGCAGGCGCCGGGTGCGTGAAGCACACGCGCAGCGGCTGCCAGCGTGCGCCAAGCAGCGCGTTGCAGAGGCGGAAGACCACGCCCATCGCCAGTTCGCCGGCCTGGCGCGAGGGCGCCTCGGCCACCACTTCCACGCGGATGATGACCGAGCTGCCGGCGTCTTCGAGCAGCATCGCCACGGATTCGTTGACCAGATGGCGGTAGCGGATGATGGTGGCCAGCGCCGCGCGCAGGTTGGGCTGGTGGGCGATCAGCAGGCTGATGACGCCGAAGTCCGCCAGCTGGCGCGACTCGGCCATGCGCAGCGCGAAGTTGTCGCAGCCGCTGGCTGCCGCCGCGTCCTCGAGCAGCGTCACGCAGGCGGCCATCGGCACACGGAAGTCCGGATCGGCCAGCAGGGTGCGCTTGAGGCCGGCCTGGCGCAGCAGGGGCTGCACATTGAGCCCGCGCGCCTCCGCCACTTCGAAGAAATTGGTAAGCGCCGCGGCGCGTATCCGTGTATCCAAGCCGTCTCCCCTGGCTGTGTGCCCGGTGTGATCCCGGGCATCCGTGCGCCGATGATAGGCGCGGGTGGCGCGAATTGCAAAGTCGATGGAAGGAATTGTCACGCGTGCCGCGACCCCCCGGGCCTACATTGGGGTCAACGCGGCGCAAGGTGTGCCGCTCCGCCTGACAGGAGAGTTGGCATGGCAAGAATCGTACGCATGATGGAAACGGGTGGCCCCGAGGTACTGCGGCTGGAAGAGGTGGAAGTGGGCGATCCCGGCCCGGGCCAGGTCCGCATCCGGCACGTGGCTGTCGGCCTGAACTACGCCGATACCTACTTCCGCAACGGCACGTATCCGGTGCCGCTGCCGTCCGGCATGGGCGTGGAAGCGGCTGGCGTGATCCAGGCCGTGGGCGAGGGCGTGCGTAACGTCGCCGTGGGCGACCGCGTGACCTACACCGGCTTCCTGAACACGCTCGGCGCGTACAGCAGCGAGCGCATCATGCCGGCGGCGCCGCTGATCCGGCTGCCCGAGTCGATCGGCTTCGAGACCGCCGCCGCGATGACCATGCGCGGCCTGACCGCCGCCTACCTGATGCGCCGTATCCACGCGTTCCGGCCGGGCAACACCATCCTGCTGCACGCAGCCGCTGGCGGCGTGGGCTTGATCGTCTCGCAGTGGGCCAAGCTGCTCGGCCTGACGGTGATCGGCACGGTGTCCACCGATGCCAAGGCCGCCATCGCCGCCGCCCATGGCTGCGACTACACCATCAACTACAGCCATGAGGATGTGGCCCAGCGCGTACGCGAGCTGACCGACGGGCAGGGCGTGGACGTGGTGTTCGACAGCGTCGGCAAGACCACCTTCATGTCCTCGCTGGACTCGCTGCGTCGACGCGGCACGCTGGTCTGCGTCGGCACGGCTTCCGGCCCGATCCCGCCGTTCGACCCGGTGCTGCTGGCGATGAAGGGCTCGCTGTTCGTCACGCGCCCGGCGCTGGCCGACTACATCGCCGATCCAGCCGAGAAGGCGGAGCTGGCGGGCGAACTGTTCGACCACGTCGGCGCCGGCCGCATCGGCATCGAGATCCACCAGACCTATGCCCTCGAAGATGCCGTGCAGGCGCACCGCGACCTCGAGTCGCGCCGCACGACCGGTTCGTCGATTTTCGTGATTTGAAGGAGACCGCCATGCGAGTGGAACCCCTGACCTGCCATATCGGCGCCGAACTGTCCGGCGTCAACCTGGGCGAGGCGTCGCGCGATGCCGGCCTGTTTGCCGAGATCAAGTCGGCGCTGCTCCAGCACAAGGTGCTGTTCCTGCGCGACCAGGACATCACCCGGGCCGAGCACGTGGCCTTTGCGCGCCGCTTTGGCGAGCTGGAGGACCACCCGGTGGTCGGCAGCGACCCGGAGCACCCCGGCCTGGTGCGCATCTACAAGTCGCCCGACAGCAAGGTGGAGCACTACGAGAACTCGTTCCACTGCGACGCCACCTGGCGCGCCGCGCCGCCGATGGGCTGCGTGCTGCGCTGCGTGGAAACCCCGCCCGTGGGCGGCGACACGATCTGGGTGAACATGGCCGAGGCGTACCGCCGGCTGCCGGACGACATCAAGATCCGCATTCACGGCCTGCGCGCCAAGCACAGCATCGAGCACACCTTCGGCGCCAATATGCCGCCGGAGAAGCGCGCCGGCCTGGCGGCCCAGTTCCCGATGGTGGAGCACCCGGTGGTGCGCATCCACCCGGAAACCAGCGAGCCCGTGCTGTTCGTCAACGCCTTCACCTCACACTTCGCCAACTACCACCGGGGCGACACCGTCCGCTTCGGCAAGGACTTCATGCCCGGCTCGGGCGACCTGCTGCAATACCTGTGCGCGCAGGCCGAGGTTCCCGAGTTCCAGGTGCGCTGGCGCTGGACGCGCAACAGCGTGGCGATCTGGGACAACCGCTGCACGCAGCACTACGCCGTGCAAGACTACGCGCCTACCGTGCGCAAGATGGAGCGCGCCGGCATCGTCGGTGACGTGCCTTACTGACTGACCGCGAGATGCCTCACATGACAGATTTCAAGACCGATGCCCGCATCGTCTCCACCCCCTCGGCCTACGCCTACCCACTGCTGGTCAGCCAGTTGCTCGTCAACGCGCTGAGCCTGAGCCCGGAGCAGGAGATCACCTACCAGGGCACCACGCGCTACACCTACCGGGCGTTCCGCGGCCGCATCGGCCAGCTGGCCTCGGCGCTGGGCGCGCTGGGTGCCCGCCACGGCAGCACCGTGGCCGTGATGGACTGGGACAGCCACCGCTACCTGGAATGCTATTTCGGCGTGCCGATGATGGGCGCCACGCTGTTCACCGTGAACGTGCGGCTTTCGCCGGCGCAGATCCTGTACACGCTCAACGACTCGCAGGCCGAGATCGTGCTCGTGCACCGTGACTTCCTGCCGCTGCTCGAGGAGATCCGCGACCAGCTAACCGGCGTCAAGCGCTTCGTGCTGATGGCCGATGGCGAGCCGGCGCCGGCCACCACGCTGCCGCTCGACGGCGAGTACGAGGCGCTGCTCGCGGCGGCCTCGCCGGACTACCCGTTCGCGGAGTTCGACGAGAACACCCGCGCGGCGATGTTCTACACCACCGGCACCACGGGCGACCCCAAGGGCGTGTCGTACAGCCATCGTCATATCGTGCTGCACGCGCTGACCACGGCCACCACGCTGTGCTCACCGCGTACGGGCCAGCGCCTGCATCGGGAGGACGTGTACATGCCGATCACGCCGATGTTCCACGTGCTGGCGTGGGGCATCCCGTACGTGGCCATCCTGCTGGGGCTGAAGACGGTACTGCCGGGCCGCTACGTGCCGGCGCAGCTGCTGGCGCTGCGTGCGTCCGAGGGCGTGACGTTCTCGCACTGCGTGCCGACCATCCTCCAGATGCTGCTGCTGACCGCCAGCGAAAACGGGCAGGACCTGTCCGACTGGCGCGTCATCATCGGCGGCTCGGCCCTCCAGCCGGCGCTGTGCGCGGCGGCGCTCGATGCCGGCATCGACGTGTTCTCGGGCTACGGCATGTCCGAGACCGGACCGATCGTCGCGCTGGCCCAGCTCGCGCCCGGTGTCCGTCCGGCCAGCCGCGAGGCCGAGATCGCCATGCGCTGCGCCACGGGGCGACCGGTGGCGATGGTCGACTTCCGCATCGTGGACGAACAGATGCGCGACGTGCCGCACGATGGCCGCCATCAGGGCGAGATCGTGCTGCGCGCGCCGTACCTGACCGAGTCGTACCACGGCAAGCCGGAGGCCTCCGAAGCGCTGTGGGCCGGCGGCTACCTGCATACGCAGGACATCGCCGTGATGGGCGCGGATGGCGGCGTCCGCATCGTCGACCGCATCAAGGACGTGATCAAGACCGGCGGCGAGTGGGTGTCGTCGCTCGAGGTGGAGGGGCTGGTGGCGCAGGTGCCCGGCGTGCGCGAGTGCGCAGTGATCGGCGTGCAGGACGCACGCTGGGGCGAGCGGCCAATGGCCTTCGTGGTTGGCCAGCCCGGCCACGCCGTGGATGCGGCCGATATCCGCCAGCGCCTGCTGGACCATGTGGCCGGCAACCGCCTCAGCAAGTTCGCCGTGCCGGAGGCGGACCGCATCGTCTTCGTGGCGGAGATCCCCAAGACCAGCGTCGGCAAGATCAACAAGAAGCAGTTGCGCGAATCCGCGCAAGGCTGACCCCGGCCGGGGAAGGAGAGCAGCAAAAAGGCCAGCCGCGAGGCTGGCCTTACTCATTGCCCGATCGGATCGGGCGGGATTGGATCAAGGCTGGATATTGAACGTCTTCACGATGCCTGCGTTGCGGTCGAACTCGGCGCGCACGGACTGGCTCAGTTGCGGTAGCGGCAGTTCGGCGATGGGCTCGTAGCCGAGCGCTTCCATGCGGGCGCGGACCTTGGGGGTCTGCGCGGCCTTGTCGACGGCGGTCTGGATCTTGCGCGCCAGGTCTTCCGACATCTGGCCCGAGGCCACCACGCCGATCCAGTTGCTGAAGTCGACGTCCGGATAGCCGAGTTCGGCGAAGGTCGGCACGTCAGGCAGCAGTGGCGAGCGCGTCTTGGCGGCCAGCGCGTAGGGCTGGAGCTTGCCGGCCTTGATCAGCGGCAGCGAGGTGACCATGCCGTCGTACATCACGGCGATCTGGCCGCCCATGACTTGCGTCAGGGCCGGGCCGGAACCCGCGAACGGCACGTGCTGGAGGTCGATGCCGGTCTTCTGGTTGACGATCATCCCCGCGTAGTGAGAGGCCGTGCCGGCGCTGTACGAAGCAAAGCCGAGCTTGCCCGGATGCGCCTTGGCGTAGCTGACCAGGCTCTTGAAGTCCTTGGCCGGCAGTTGCGGCGCGCCGACCATCAGCAACCGCGAACGCGCGATGGCGGCCACGGGGCGGATGTCCTTGAGCGGATCGAAGTTGCTTTTCAGCACGTGCGGGATCTCGGTCAGCACGTTGCTGGCCGTGACCATGATGGTCTGGCCATCGGCCGGTGCGGCGATCAGCGTGTGGATGGCGATGCCGCCGCCCGCGCCGGGCTTGTTGTCGACCACGACCGGCTGGCCGAGATCGGCGGAAAGCTGCTCCGCCAGCAGGCGGGCGACCACGTCCATGGTGCCGCCAGCGGGGGCCGGCACGAGCATGCGTACCGGCTTGTTGGTCCACGCAAACGCGGCCGGCATGGCCAGCGCGAGCAGGACAGCCACGGCGGTGCGCCGCGGTATCAGGTGGGCAAGGCGTTGGGCCATGCTTGTCTCCGTTCGATGTATTGGAATAGTAGGGCAGGCACGCTCAGGCGGCGTGTCTTGTTCCCGTATTGCCGGGATTGCGGCGCTGGGCGATGGCCGCCAGCGTGGCGGCGCGCTCCAGCAGCGTCATGCGGGGCCAGCGGCCGATCTCCAGGGGGGTACGGCGACACCCCTGGCAGAACTGGCCGGACAGGTCCATGCGGCAGATATTGATGCAGGGATCGGTCAGTGCGTCCATGTCGTGCGTCAGCCAGTATCAGGCGGGACGGCGCGGCAGGTTGCGCTCGCCGGCCCGGCGGTTCGGGGCCATGCCGTGCGCGCGCAGCGTCTCTTCGGCGCTGTCGTACCAGGTGCCGATGCGGTAGATCGCGCGGGCTTCCTTGCCGGTGGCGATCTCGCGGCCCAGTTCCTTGGCCACGCGCACGCACTGCTGGATCTGCTGCACCGAACTCATGCGATTGCCGTGCTGGTCGATGATGGTGTCCTCGATGCCGCAACGCGGGTGCAGGCCCATCGCCATCGCCATCATGTTGAACGGCAGCACGTTCTTGAGCAGCGACTCGGCCGTCAGCGTGCAGCCATCCGGCGCGCGGTGGATGAAGTTGAAGAAGTTGAACGGGTTGGGGCCGTCGAAGCCGCCGCCGATGCCGATCCAGGTCAGGTTCAGCGGACCCAGGTAGACCCCGGCGCGCACCAGGCGCTCGAGCGTCTCCAGCGCATGCATGCCGGTCAGCTGGAAGTGCGGCTGCACGCCGGCGCGTTGCAGGCGGCGCAGGTGCTCGGCCACCCAGGCCGGGCCGGCCGGCACGGTCATCTCGCTGTAGGCCGCCTGGTACGCCGGGTTCTCGAGCGAGGTGCCCGCGACGTACTCGGGGTACAGCAGCTCCATGATGTTCATCTGCGTGGTGTTGATGGCCACGGTCACCTGGTCGGGCTTCGGCGTGAGTTCGGCCAGCATGTGGCGCGTGTCGTCCGAGAGCCATTTGGCGGATTCGCCTTCGTCTTCCGGTGCGAACGAGATCGACCCGCCCACCTGGATGATCATGTCCGGCACGGCCTTGCGCACGCCGGCGATCAGCTCGTTGAACTTGGACAGGCGCTTGGAGCCCTTGCCGTCGAGTTCGCGCACGTGCAGGTGCAGCACGGTGGCGCCGGCTTCGTAGCAATCCACGGCTTTCTGGATCTGGGCTTCCATGGTGACGGGGATGTCTTCCGGGAAGTCCTCGGGCATCCACTCGGGGCCGTACGGCGCCACGGTGATGACCACTTTGTCCATGGTCTCGGGGTGAAGGGAATCGTCAAGAAATTGCATGTTGTCTCCTCGCTGGGTGCGGTGGGAATGTGCGGACGGCACGCGGGGCGCCGGTGTCCGAAGTATCGGCCAGCGGGTATACGCGGTTTGACATGACGGGACATTGAATTAACCTGTGGGGACACCCCGGGAAAGCACGCATCCATCCTTCTATGTGCCTATGTCCTATACGTTGCGCGGCGCCAGCCTGACCCATTACGTGGATGTGGCGCGGGCCGTCGGGCTCGACCCCTACCAGCAGTTGCGCGCGGCGCGCATCGCCCGTTCCGCGTTGCTGGATCCCGACTTGCGCATCCGGGCCGAACTGGTCGGCGGGCTGCTCGATGCCTCGGCGCAAGCGGCCGGCGTGGACGACTTTGGCCTGCGCATGGCGGCGCTGCGCGAGTTCTCGAACCTGGGCCCGCTGGCCTTCGTGGTGCGCGAGGCACCCACGCTGCGCGAGGCGCTGGTGTCGATGGTTCGCTATATGGACCTGCAGAACGAGGCGCTGGGGATGTGGGTGGAAGAGGCGGGGCCGCTGGTAGTGATCCGGCTGCAGATTCTGAGCGAGCGGCCCGGCACGATGCGCCAGGCCTCCGATCTCGCAGTGGGGGTGATGTTCCGCATGCTGCGCCTGTTCCTGGGCACCGGGTGGCGGCCGCGCAGCATCAGCTTCACGCACGCGGCGCCGGCCAGCACGGCCACGTCGCTGCAGCTGTTCGGCATGCCGGCGGACTACGGGCAGGATTTCGATGGCATCGTCTGCCAGGCGGCGGACCTGGAGGCGCCGCTGCCATCCTACGACCCGGTGATGGCGCGGCAGGTGAAGCAGTACCTCGGCACGCTGCTGGCGCAGTCGTCCGCGACGATGCAGGACCAGGTGCGCAAGCTGATCTACGCGCTGCTGCCCACCGGCCTGTGCACGGTGGATCGCGTGGCCCAGCACCTCAGCGTGGATCGGCGCACCGTGCACCGGCGGCTGGCGCAGGAAAAGACGACGTATTCCGATGTGCTCGATGCGGCGCGCGCGGACCTCGTGCTGCGCTACATCGACAACGCCACGCGGCCACTCTCGGAAGTGGCCACGCTGCTTGGGTTTTCATCGCTCAGTGCTTTTTCGCGCTGGTTCTGCGGCCGCTTCGGCTGTAGCGTCACGGCCAGGCGCATGGGCAAGGCGGAGGCAAAAACGACCACCGCCGGCTGAGGGGCTGGCGGCGGTTTGAGCACGGGGCTCAGAAGCGGTGGCGGATGCCCACGGCGGCGCCGATCATCGACCGTTCGCCATTGCCCAGCGCGTAGCTGTTGCCGAGCGAGAGGCTGTTGGCGTAGACCGTGGCCAGCGATTCGAGCATCAGGCCGGCATTCTTGGCGTAGGCGGTGGTCAGGTACACGTCCGTGCGCTTGGAGAACGCGTAGTTGGCCACGAAGCCGATCTGCCACGGGTTGGCGAGCTGCGTCGCGCCGGCCAGGCTCTTGAGATCGTCGTAGTGATACTCGAGCGTCAGGCCGACGGCCGGCGTGAGTTGGTAGAGCGCGCCGATCCAGTACAGGTCGTCGCGCTGGATCACCGTGCCGCCCGCGTTCTTGTTCTGGCCCCAGCGGTAGCCGGCCATGATCTTGGCATCGCCAAAGCCGTAGCTGCCGCCGATGGCCGCCTTGCGCAGCGTGCCGCTGCTGGTGCCGATGGTCGGGTTCCACTGGTCATAGCCGACGGTGACCCCGAACGGGCCGGCCGCGTAGGCCACGGCCGCGCCGTAGGCGGTGTCGCGCCGGAACGAGCCCGGCACTTCGCCGTTGCCGCCGATCGGCGTGGCCACACCCACCGTGGCCGGCAGCGCCAGGCCGGTGCCGAAGGACCAGTGCGCCAGCGCCGTGACCGGGCCGAACTGGCCCGTGTACTTGATGGTGTTGTCTTCGCGGAAGTTGGCGCCCGACTGCAGCACCACCGGCTCGTACTGGGTGGCGTAGGCGGTGGGCGAGAAGTTGGCGAGCGCCTCGAACATCGACGTGTACTGGCGCCCGAAGGTGATCTGCCCGAGTCCCGTGCGCTGCAGGCCGACAAACGCCTGACGTCCGAACATCCGGCCCGACTGCTGCAGCGTGCCCGAGTCCAGGCTGAAGCCCGACTCCAGCACGAACATGGCCTTCGCGCCGCCACCGAGGTCCTCGGTGCCGCGAATACCCCAACGGGAGCCGGCGAGGCCGCCCGAGTTCATGCGTACCACGTCGTGACCCTGCCCGCGGTTGAACTGGTTCGTGGCGACCGGCACCGCGCCCACGTGATTCGCGTATTCGACGTTCACGTCGGCCACGCCATATAGCGTGACCGCCGATTGTGCTTGTACTGCACCCGTTCCCGCAGTGGTCATCAGCGCCGCTGCGGCAATATTCCTGGCCTTCATGTTGTCTCCGTGTCTCGGTTCGAGTTATGTGCAACCGGGTCGGAGTATTGGCGGAACGGGCGCTGCCGATTTGACTGTCGGGGACAATCCTTTTTCATTTCGGGACAGATCGGGAAAACGCGAACCTGCCCTGCAGGACGGGCGCGGCAGTCACTTCACAACTGCGATTCGATGGGAAACAGCCCCATGAACCACACGCCGACGCGCCGCAGCACCGAGGACTCGGGCTCCGTGGTCAGCGGGGCGGCGTCCGGGTTCGCCTCGTCGATCCAGATCAGTTGGCGGCCCCGTTCGGGGTCGTCCTCCTCCGCGAGCCGCCACGCAATGCGCCCCAGATTCGGCAGGATCGCGCCGGCCACCTGCGCGGCCAGCGCCGGGCTCACGCAGACCACGCCCAGCTCCGTGTTGAGCTGCACCGAGCGCGGGTCCAGGTTCATCGAACCGATAAAGACGGCGCTGTCGTCGGCGACGAAGGTCTTGGCGTGCAGCGACGCGCGCGAGCTGCCGAACGCCGACAGCTTGGTATTGCCCGATTTGGTCGATTTTGCCGATGTTCCCGCCGCGGCTTCGGGGTCGTGCATCGGCTTGACCTCGTACAGCACCACGCCCATGCGCAGCAGGGTCTCGCGGTAGCGCTTGTAGCCGGCGTGCACGGCTGCCACGTCGGTGGCGGCGAGCGAGTTGGTCAGCACCGTCACGGCCACGCCGCGCTCGCGCAGCGTGCGCAGCCACGCCACGCCGGCCTCGCCGGGCACGAAGTAGGGCGAGACGATCAGCAGCGTGCGCTGCGGCTGCATGTCCAGCGCGCGGAGTTGGGGCACCAGATGTCCCGCCGTGTCGTCGGCGGCGCGCGTGATCTTGCCGGGATCGTCGTAGAGCAGCGCGGCACGGCCCCACGCGGCAGCGGCGGGCGGCTCGGCGAGTACCTGCCGGAGCCGCTCGCGCGCGTGCACGGCGTAGGGGTGGTCTTGTTGGGCCGCCGCCAGCGCATCCAGCCGCTCGCGTAGCGCGGCCACGGCTTCCGGGTCGGCGCTGCGGCCGGTCAGCGTGCCCACCGGATAGGCCGCCTCGCTGTTCCAGTAGGCGTCGAACGCGCCGGAGACCTCGCGCACGATGGGGCCGTGCGTCAGCACGTCCAGATCGCCAAAGCTGACGGCGGGCGATGCGCCGAAGTACTCGTCGCCGATATTGCGSCCGCCGAYGATGGCGGCCTGGTTATCGGCGATCAGCGCCTTGTTGTGCATGCGCCGGTTCACGCGCGAGAACTCCAGCAGCGCGCCCGCACGCCGGAAGGCGCGGCTGGCCACCGGGTTGAAGATGCGCACCTCGATGGCTGGATGGGCGTCCACGGCCAGCAGCAGGTTGTCGTCGGCGCCCACGCCGATGTCGTCCAGCAGCACGCGCACGCGCACGCCCCGGTCCGCCGCGCGCAGCACGGCATGGGCCAGGGATCGGCCGGTGGCGTCGTCGTGCCAGATGTAGTACTGGAGGTCGAGCGAGCGCTCGGCCTTTTCCGTCAGCAGCACGCGGGCGATCAGCGCGTCGACGTTGTCCGCCAGCAGGTGGAAGGCGCTCTGGTCTGGCGGGTCAGGGCGACGCTGCGCGGCGAGGCGGCCGAGCGTGGTTTGCGCGGTGTCTGTCATCGCGTGGCTCGGTTCACCGTCCGCCGGGGGCAGGCTGGCGCAGCCGGACAGCAGCGCGGCTGCCACCATCGTGACCATCGCCACCCGGGCCAGCACGCGTGAGGCAGCGGTCATGCATGTCTCCCGGGGAAGGGCAGGCCGCCCGCGCTGGCCAAGTCCAAAGGCCAATACAAATTGGCGCCGACGGCGTCGAGAATGGGAATGCTTGCCCCGGGAAAAGCAAGCGTTACGGCTACGCAAGAGGTGCTACGAACATAGTCCGGCATCGCGGAGATTGCAAACCGCTTCCCGGAGAGAGGAGGCAGCCATGGCTCGTTGGCTCGAGCGACTGATGTCCTGCGCGCGCGTTCTGGTCGCCGTGGCGTGGCTTGCCATGTTCACCGCACCCGGTGTCCCGGCGGCGCAGACCCCTGCACCCGCCGCGCCGCCGGCATCCACCGCGCCTGCGGCGCCGACCTTCAAGCCCGAGGAACTCGAGTCCCTCGTGGCGCCGATCGCGCTCTATCCCGATTCCGTGCTCTCCCAGGTGCTCATGGCGTCCACGTATCCGCTCGAGATCGTGTATGCGGCGCGCTGGGTCAAGGCCAATCCCAATGTGAAGGGCGACGCCGCGGTCAAGGCCGTGGAGAACCAGCCCTGGGATGTCAGCGTGAAGTCTCTGGTGGCCTTCCCGCAGGTGCTGGAGCCGATGAGCGACAAGCTGGACTGGACGCAGAAGCTCGGCGACGCGTTCCTGGCCCAGGAGCGCGATGTGCTGGCGGCGGTGCAGCGCCTGCGCGCCCGCGCCCGGGACTCGGGCAACCTCAAGACCAACGAGCAGCAGAAGGTGTCGGTGGAGCCAGGGCCCGCGCCGGTGCAGGGCCAGCCGCCACCGGTCGCCGAGACCATCATCCGCGTCGAGCCGGCCAACCCACAGGTGATCTATGTACCGGCCTACAACCCCACCGTGGTCTACGGCTCATGGGGCTATCCGAGCTATCCGCCGTACTACTGGCCCCCGTATCCGGCCTACTACCCGGGGGCGGCGCTGGCCACCGGCTTCGCCTGGGGCGTGGGGCTGGCAGCGGCGGGCGCGATCTTCGGCGGCTGCAACTGGGGCGGCGGCGATGTGAATATCGACGTCAACCGGGCCACCAATATCGACCGCAATTTCGACCGCACCAAGGTGCAGGGCGGCGGCAAGTGGCAGCACGATTCCAGTCACCGGCAGGGCGTGTCGTACCGGGACAACGCTTCGCGCGAGAAGTACGGCAAGAACTCGGGCGGGGCGGACCGCCGCAGCGACTATCGCGGCAGGGAGGGTGGGCGCGAGGGTGGACGTGATGGTGGCCGTGAGGGCGGACGTGAGGGCGGACGTGAGGGTGGGCGCGATGGTGGCCGTGACGGCGGACGCGATGGCGTCGGCGGCGATCGGGCAACAGCTTCTGATCGGTCAGCAAACCGGGGCGACCGGCAAGGGGGCGACCGGGGCGACCGCCAAGGCGCCGGCGGCGACCGCGCGCAGGCCAGCAATCGGCAAGCCAGCGACCGCAGCCTCAGCACGGACCGTGGCCGGGGCGACATGGGCTCGGGCAGCGGGGCAGGCCGGGACAATGCCTTCCAGGGCGTAGGCGGCGGGCAAAGTGCGCAGCGCGACATGGACCGTGGCCGCGCCAGCTCGCAGCAATCGAACTTTGGCGGCGGGCACGCCAGCAGCCGTGGAACCGGCGGCGGTGGCGGTAGTCACGCGGGCAGCCGTGGCGGCGGGGGAGGCGGCGGCTTCGGCGGCGGCGGTGGCCGTGGCGGCGGTGGGGGTGGCCGTGGTGGTGGCGGCGGCAGGCGCTGAAAAGGGGAGACGATGACCGCGCGATCAACGCACCGCCTGGGGCGGCTTGCCGGAAGGGCCCGCTGGATGGCGGCCACGACAGCCATCGTGATGGCCTTGACATGGCCATGGCCGGGCCCGGCGTGGGCCGCCAGCCAGCGGCATTTCCCATCGCCCGAAGCCGCCATGCTGGCATTCGGCGATGCTGTGGCGACCAGCGACGACGCCGCGCTGGGGACCTTGCTCGGTGCCGACTACCGGCGCCTGATCCCGCCCGTGGGCGCGGACGCACGCTACCGCTTCCTGAGCGCCTGGAGTGTGTCGCACAAGATACTTCCCGAGGGTGCCGACCGCGCCCTTGTGGCGGTGGGCGACGATGGCTGGACCTTGCCGGTGCCGCTGGTGAAGTCGGCGCAGGGGTGGTACTTCAACGTGCCCGAGGGCGTGGACGAGATGCGCGTGCGGCGTATCGGGCGCAATGAGCTGGCTGTCATCCAGACCATGCTGGCGGTCTGCGACGCCCAGCGCGAATACGCCAGCGTCGATCATGACGGCGACGGCGTGCTGGTCTATGCCGGCAAGCTGTCCAGCTCGCCCGGCAAGCGCGACGGCCTGTACTGGCCCACGGGCGGCGGCGAGCCGCCGAGCCCGCTCGGCCCCGCCTTCCTGGCTGTCGGCAAGGGCAATACCACGCAGGACGGCTACTACGGCTATCGCTATAAATTGTTGACGGCACAAGGACCGGCGGCGCCCGGCGGTGCCTACGACTACGTGGTCAACGGCCGGCTGTTCGGCGGCTTTGCCATCGTGGCGTGGCCCGTGCGATACGGCGATACCGGCGTCAAGAGCTTCATGGTCAACCACGAGGGCCAGGTGTACGAAGCCGACCTCGGTCCCAACAGCGCGGCGCGCGCGCAGGCCATGACCCGCTTCGATCCTGGCCCGGGATGGGCCAAGACGGCCCCCTGAGCCTCCGGCGCCGCCCCCGCAGGGCGGCGTCCGTGTGCAGGAAGAGATTGCAATTGCGCAGGCCGCCCACTAATGTGAAAGCCGACCATACATAGATCACGAATCTGGCGAATTCGCTTTGTCGTCTTTCTTGACGATTCCTGGCCTTATCCGGGGTGCAGCGCAACGTATATCCGGGCGCAGTACGCGCAGATCGCGCAGTCAGCAAAACATGGACGCACAAGCTCCAGGGGGTAACTGCCATGAATCGTCGTTCGTTCACGACCCTGCTCGGCGTGGCCGCACTGGCCAGTCTCAACGCCGCCTGTACCACCTCTTCCGGTTCCGCCTCGGATAACGCCAGCAAACGCAAGGAAATCGACGCGGGCGCGGACGGCGCGCTGAACCGGCTCTATAGCTCGGTCAACGGCTCGCAGGCCCTGGCCAGCAAGGCCACCGGGATTCTCGTCTTTCCCAAGATCATCGCCGCCGGGCTGGGTATCGGCGGCGAGTACGGGGAGGGCGTGCTCCGCACTGCCGGCCAGCCGGCGGGCTACTACCGCACCTCCACCGCGGCCTTCGGGCTGATTGCCGGCGCGCAGTCCAAGATGATGGTGATGATGTTCATGACGCCGGAAGCCTTGCAGAAGTTCCAGCAAAGCAAGGGCTGGACGGCCGGGGTGGACGGCTCCGTCGCGGTGGCGCAGGTCGGCGCCAACGGGCTGATCGACACCAACACGGCGCGCGCGCCGATCGTCGCCTTCGTGGTGACGAATGCCGGCCTGATGGCGAACCTCTCGCTGGAAGGCACCAAGATCAGCAAGCTCGACATCTAGTCGGGCCGCGGAGAGACCGCATGAGCCGATCCCCCCGGATTCCACATGGGACGACGTGGCTGTTGGCAGTGGCCAGCGTGGCCGCCGGCTGCGCAGTGGCGGACGCGCTGTGGCGCGCATTGCCGCACAAGCGCGCCCCGCCGCGCGCGCCGGCGCCGCGCACCGGGCGGCTGCGGCGGCGCGGCGAGAACGGCGCCGATGCCGACTATGCCTCGCTGATGCGCTCGTCCCGGCTCTCCAGCATGGGCGAGCTGGCCGGCTCGCTGGCCCATGAACTCGACCAGCCGCTGACCGCCATCGTCAGCAATGCCCAGGCCGCGCGCCAGTACCTGGAGTCCGATGTCATCGACATGGACGAGGTGCGCGAGATTCTCAAGGACGTGAACGACGAAGCGTGCCGAGCCAGCGCCACGGTGCGGCAGATCCGCGCGCTGATCAAGGGCGAGTCCCGCGTGCTGGGGCCGCTGGACATCGGCGCCGCCATCGACGAGGCCCTGGCGCTGGTGCGTGGCAACGCGCTCGGGCGCGGCATCGTGCTGACCCGGCAGGTGGCGTCGCCGCTGCCGCGCGTCAATGGCGATGCGGTGCAGATCCAGCAACTGCTGCTCAACGTGCTGCTCAACGCCTGCGATGCCGTGGACCGGGGCGTGCCCGGCAGTGGCACCCCGCGCGAGGTCACGGTGATGGCGCACGTGGCGGAGGGGATGGTGCAGATCGCGGTGCGCGACAGCGGCGCCGGCGTGGACCCCGGCGACCTCGAGCACATCTTCGAACCGTTCGTCACCTCGAAGCCGCAGGGCATGGGGCTCGGGCTGTCGATCAGCCGTGCCATCGCCGCGCGCCACGGCGGCACGCTGGACGCGTGGAACAACGCGGACCGTGGCATGACATTCCAGTTTTCGCTGCCCCAGGAAGGCATGCCCACACGACGCGGCGTCCGCATGCCGCGCGGGCTTGCCATGGCCGAATCGTCTTTCAAAGGATAGCGCCATGAGCGAACACGTTCCGACGGTGTATATCGTCGACGATGACCCCGGTGTCGTGCGCGCGCTGGTGCGGCTGGTCAAGGCGCACGGCTACCAGGCGGTGGGCTTCAACGATGCCTGGGCCTTCCTCGATGCGCGCGCGGCGGACCCCGGTCCGGCCTGCGTGATGCTGGACCTCCAGATGCCGGGCATGGACGGCATCACGCTCCAGCGCCGGCTCGACGGCGAGCTGCCGGTGATCTTCGTCACGGGCCATGCCGATGTCCCCTCCACGATCCTGGCCATGCTGGCCGGCGCCACGGACTTCCTGCTCAAGCCGGTGCAGGAAGACGCGCTGCTGGCGTCGCTCGAACGGGCCTGCCGCTGCGCCGTGGCGCGGCACATGGAACACGAGGAAATGGCCGACCTGCGCGAGCGGCTCGACCGCCTGACCCCGCGCGAGCGCGAGGTGATGGCATGGGTGGTCACCGGCCGCCTGAACAAGCAGGTGGCCAGCGAACTGGGCACGGTGGAGAAGACCATCAAGGCCCATCGCGCCAGCGTCATGCGCAAGCTGGAGGTCGGTTCGCTGGCCGAGCTGGTGCGCATGGCCGACAAGCTCGGCCTGCCCGCCGTGGCCGCCGCACGGACACCCCACCGCGCGGGTGCGGGCGCCGGGGCCTGAGCGCTCCCCACGCAGACGGGTGAAGGGCCGGGGTGCACACCCCGGCATGGCGCGCCGCCTGGGCGGGACCATGGCCCAATATCGCGGGGGCGGGGCATCTCGTAGGCTACGAGCATCAGCGATGCTTGCGCGATTGCCGATCCTGCCGATGGTCAACCTGTGGTCAATCTATGGGGCCTACCGAGACCTTTGTCGTCATCGTCGATGACGACGACGCCGTAGCCCGCGCGATTGCGCGGCTGCTGCGCGCCGCCGGCGTCGTCGTGGATACCTACGCCAGCGGCCTGACGCTGCTGGACCGCCTCCACGCCGACCCCGGCTACCGCCCCGACTGCGTGATCCTCGATGTCTGCATGTCCGATATTGACGGCCTGGAAGTGCAGCAGCGGCTGATGCCCATCGGCCTGCCCGTGCTGTTCATCACCGCCTATGACGTGCCCGAGGCGCGCACCCGCGCGCTGGCCAACGGCGCGCTGGGCTATCTGCGCAAGCCGTTCAACGCGTCCCAGCTGCTCGCCCTGATCCCGCCCCCCCGGTCCTGACGCGGGGTGGCCCTTGGTCCAATTGCCATGGATTGCGGCGCGGCACAAGCTAGGTCGAGAAGCGCCCTTTGCATGGCGTGGGCGTGGCATGTGTGGATGGGAGACCGCAATGCGCAGCAGGATCGGCCGAGGGGGAGTGACGCTGCTGGCGGCGCTGGTGCTGGTGCTGGGCGCGGGCTGCGGGAAGGAGGAGCGCAAGGCCGCGGCGCCGCCGGTGACCGACGTCGGCGTCATCACCGTGTCGTTGCGTGACGTGCCGCTGAACTTCGAGTTCGTGGGCGAGACGCAGAGTTCCCAGCAGGTGGAGATCCGGGCCCGCGTGAACGGCTTCCTGGAGCAGCGCACCTACACCGAGGGCTCGCTGGTCAAGGCCGGCGACGTGCTGTTCCGTATGGACCAGAAGCCATTCCAGGCCGCGCTGTCCGCCGCCAACGCGGAGCTGGCGCAACAGCAGGCGCGGCTGACCACGGCGCGCGCCAACCTGAACCGCGTACGGCCGCTGGCCGCCAAGAACGCCTTGAGCCAGAAGGACCTCGACGACTCCACCGGCCAGGAACAGGCCGCGGCGGCGGCTGTCGAGCAGGCCAAGGCCAACGTCGTCAACGCGAAGCTGAACCTCGGCTATACCACCATCACCTCGCCCGTGAACGGGCTGTCCAGCTTCGCCAAGAAGCAGGTGGGCTCCTATATCGACCCCACCAACAGCCTGCTGACCTACGTGGCCAAACTGGACCCGATGTGGGTCAACTTCAGCCTCTCCGAGAACGAAGTGCTGCAAACACGCTCCCAGACGGCATCGGGCGCGCTGCGCATGCCTGAGCGCGGCGCGCTGGAGGTGGAAGTGATCATGGCCGACGGCAGCGTCTATCCGAGCCGGGGCCGCATCGCCTTCCAGGACGCCTCCTTCAGTGCCGAGACCGGCACCTACCTCGTGCGGGCCGAGGTGGCCAACCGCGATGGCCAGCTACGGCCGGGCCAGTTCGTGCGGGTGCGGGTGATCGGCGCCCAGCGCACGCGCGCCATCACGGTGCCGCAGGAGGCGGTGATCCAGGGCCAGCGCGGCGAATCGGTCTGGACCGTGGACAAGGACAACAAGGCGCAGTCGCGCGCCATCGAGGTGGCCGAATGGACCGAGGGCAACTGGGTGGTGCGCTCCGGCCTGCGCGAAGGCGACGTGGTGATCGTGGACGGCACGGTGCGGCTCGCGCCCGGCGCGCCGGTGCGGCCCACACCGGTAGGGGCGAAGCCGGCCTCCGCGCCGGCAGCCCAGGGCGCACAGAAATCGGCTGACCAGAAATCGGCGGCCCAGCCCGCGCCCGGTGAGAAGGCCGCGCCATGACGCTGTCGCACTTCTTCATCGACCGGCCGATCTTTGCATCGGTGCTGTCCATCATCATCGTGGTGGGCGGGCTGGTGGCGATGTTCAACCTGCCGGTGGCGCAGTTCCCGGACATCACGCCGCCGAGCATCACGGTGACCACCACATACCCCGGGGCGAGTTCCGAGGTGGTGGCGCAGAACGTGGCCGCGCCGATCGAGCAGCAGGTGAACGGCGCGGACAACATGCTCTATATGTCGTCCACCAGCTCGTCCACCGGCAACATGACGCTGACGGTGTACTTCGAGATCGGCACCGACCCGTCGCTGGCCCAGGTGGACGTGCAGAACCGCGTGAACCTGGCGCTGCCCACGCTGCCGGATGCGGTGACCAAGCAGGGGGTCTCGGTCCAGAAGCGGTCGTCGGCGTTCATGATGGTGATCGCGGTCTACTCGCCGGACAACAGCTATCCGCAGACCTTCGTCGACAACTACACCAACATCTACATCCTTGACGCGCTGAAGCGGATTCCCGGCGCCAATCAGGCCGCGATCTTCGGCACGCCGGACTACGCGATGCGCGTCTGGCTGCGGCCGGACCGCATGGCGCGGCTCGGCATCACCGTGGAGGACGTGAAGAACGCGGTGGCGGCGCAGAACGAGCAGTTCTCGGCCGGGCGCATCGGCTCCTCGCCGACCGACGGGCCAGTCAAGCAGACTTTCCCGGTGGCCACCAAGGGCCGCATGACCGAGCCGGCCGAGTTCGACAACATCATCCTCCGTGCTGCCTCGGGCGATGCGGCCATCGTGCGGCTGAAGGACATCGGCCGGGCCGAGCTGGGTTCGAAGGACTACTCGCTGCGCAGCCGCTTCAAGGGCAAGACCGCCACGCTGATGGCCGTCTACCAGCAGCCGGGCGCCAACGCGCTGGACGTGGCCAAGCAGGTGCGCACCACGCTGGAGACCATGAAGAAGTCGTTCCCGCCCGGGCTGGAGTACGAGGTGGCGCTGGACACCACGGAGTTCGTGCAGGAGTCGATCAACGAGGTGGTGCATACGCTGCGCGACGCCGTGATCCTGGTGATTTTGGTGGTCTACCTGTTCCTGCAGAGTTTCCGCGCCACGCTGGTGCCGATCCTGGCCGTGCCGGTGTCGATCATCGGCACCTTCATGGCGATGTCGGCGTTCGGCTTTTCGGTGAACATGCTGACGTTGTTCGGGATGGTGCTGGCCATCGGCATCGTGGTGGATGACGCCATCGTGGTGATCGAGAACGTCGAGCGGAATATGGTCGAGTTCAACATGCCGCCCAAGATCGCCGCCAAGCACGCCATGGACGAGGTGGGCGGGCCGGTGGTGGCCATCGTGCTGGTGCTGCTGGCCGTGTTCATCCCGGTGGCCTTCCTCTCCGGCATCACCGGGCAGCTGTACAAGCAGTTCGCCATCACGCTGGCGGTGTCGGTGTTCCTGTCTGGCATTGTGGCGCTGACGCTGTCGCCCGCGCTGGCGGCCATCCTCCTCAAGCCCGGCACGCACAAGAAGAACCGATTCTTCCAGTGGTTCAACCGCAGCTTCGACCGCATGGTGGAAGGCTACGGCAGCAGCATCCAGCTGGTGATCCGCCGCGTGTTCATCTCCGTGGCGCTGGTGCTGGCGCTGATCGTGGCGAGCGTGCTGCTGTTCCTGCGCATTCCGTCGTCGTTCCTGCCCGTGGAGGACCAGGGCTACCTGTTCGGCGCGGTGGTGCTGCCGGACGCGGCGAGCCTGGACCGCACCGGCGACTTGTCCAAGCGCGCCGAGCAATGGTTCGCGGCGCAGCCGGGCGTGAAGTCGGTGGCCACGCCGGACGGCTACAGCCTGATCGACTCCCAGAACAAGTCCAACGCCGGCACGCTGTTCATCACGCTGAAGAGCTTCCACGATCGCGGCAAGGGCGAGAGCGCCGAGGACCTGATCACCAAGGCCAATCGCGAGTTCTCCACCTGGCGCGAGGGGCTGGTGATCCCGGTCAATCCGCCGTCCATCCCGGGACTTGGCACCACGGGCGGTTTCGAGTTCTGGCTGCAAAGCACCGGCGACGGCACCTACCAACAGCTGGAGGCGCGCGCGCGGGCCTTCATCGCCAAGGCGCGCCAGCGGCCCGAGCTGCGCAGCGTGAGCACGACGATCAACACGCGCTCGCGCCAGTTGCTGGTGGACCTGGACCGCGAGCGCGCCGAGACCCAGGGCGTGCCGGTCGATCAGGTCTACTCGGCCCTGCAGACCATGTTCGGCTCGCTCTACGTGAGCCAGTTCCCGAAGAACAGCCGGCTGTTCCAGGTCATCCTGCAGGCCGAGCCGCAGTTCCGTTCGCGCCCGGAAGACCTCGACAAGGTCTATGTGCGCAACACCCATGGCGACATGGTGCCGATCAAGGCCGTGACCACCTCGCGCTACGTGGCCGGCGCGGACCTCGTCACGCGCTTCAACAACTTCCCGGCCGCCAAGATCACCGGGGACGCCGCGCCCGGCTACAGCTCCGGGCAGGCGCTGACCGCCATGGAGGAAGTGGCCGCCGAGGTGCTGGGCGAGGGCTACAGCTTTGCGTGGAGCGGGCAGGCGTATGAGGAGAAGAAGGCCGGCTCGACCGCCGCCATGGTGTTCGCCTTCGCGCTGCTGATGGTGTTCCTGATCCTGGCCGCCCAGTACGAGAAATGGTCGCTGCCGATCGGCGTGCTGCTGGCGGTGCCGTTCGCGCTGTTCGGCGCGCTGGTCGCCATCCTGATACGCGGCATGCAGAACGACGTGTACTTCCAGATCGGCCTGACGGTGCTGATCGCGCTGGCGGCCAAGAACGCCATCCTGATCTTCGAGTTCGCGGTGGAGATGCGCATCAAGGAGGGGCTGAACGCCTACGACGCGGCGGTCAAGGCGTCCAAGCTGCGGCTGCGGCCGATCATCATGACCTCGCTGGCCTTCATCCTGGGCTGCATTCCGTTGGCCATCGCCAGCGGAGCTTCCGCGGCGAGCCGGCAGTCGCTCGGCACGGGCGTGATCGGCGGCATGCTCGGCGCCACGGTGATCGCGGTGTTCTTCATCCCGATGTTCTTCTGGGCGCTGGAGCGCCGCACCGCCGGCAAGGTGCCGGACCAGCCGACGCCGGGCCATCCGCCTTCGGGTCATCCGCCCGAGCCGGGGCTGGAGCCGCCCGCCGATGCGCCGGCCGCGCCGGTGCGCCGGGGAGACCCGCCATGAGCCACGTGCACTGGCAGGCGCTGGTTGGTGCCGGCGCCTTGATGGCAGGCGGCTGCGCGGTGGGGCCGGACTACGAACGGCCCGCCGTGGACGTGCCCGAGACCTATCGCTTCGCGGAGACCCCGCCGGCCACGGCCACGCCTACGGCTGCCACGCCCACCACGCCCACTACGCCCGCCATCGATCCGCAATGGTGGGGCCAGTTCGGCGACCCGGTGCTCGACGCGATGATCGCCCAGGCGCTGGAGCGCAATCGCGACATCCTGATCGCCGCCGCCCGTGTGGACGAGTACTACGGGCGCGTGATGTCCACGCGCGGCCTGATGTTCCCGCAGGTCGGCGTGGAGACGTTGGCAAGCCGTCAGCGCCTGAGCAACAGCAGCGGCACGCTGTCGCCGGTGGGCAATCCGTTCAACCAGGTGCAGGCCGATGTGTTCGCCTCGTGGGAGATTGACCTGTTCGGCCGGCTGCGGCGCCTGACCGAGTCGGCCCGCGCGCAGTGGGCGGCCTCCGACGAGGCGCGCCGGGCCGTGGAGATTAGCGTGGTGGCGGCCGTGGCATCGGGCTACGTCACGCTGCGCGATCTGGATAACCGCCGGCTGGTGGCCGGCGACACGCTCGACAGCCGGGCGGGGGCGCTGGAGCTGTTCCGGCAGCGCTTCGAGGGCGGGGTGGTGTCCGAGGTGGAACTGGCGCAGGCGCAGTCCGAGTACGCGTCGGCGTTGACCTCGGTGGCGCTCTACGACCAGCTGGTGGCGCAGCAGGAGAACCTGCTGTCGGTGCTGATCGGTGAGAACCCGCGCGCCATGCCGCGCGGCCTGCCGATTGGCGAACTGCGCCCGCCGACGATTCCATCCGGCCTGCCGTCCGACCTGCTGGAGCAGCGCCCGGACCTGTTGCAGGCCGAGCAGCAACTGGTGGCCGCCAACGCCGAGATCGGCGCGGCACGGGCCGAGTACTTCCCGACCATCACGCTGACCGGGCTGTTCGGCGCGGCCAGCACGGCGCTTTCCGGGCTCTGGGTGGGCGCGGCGCAGACGTGGTCGTATGGCGCGTCGGTGGCGATGCCGATCTTCAGCGCGGGGCGGATTGCGGGCGATGTCCGGCAGGCCGAGGCACGCCAGCGGCAGGCGCTGCAGGGCTACCAGCAGGCCATCCAGACCGCGTTCCGCGAAGTGGCGGACGCACTGGTGGGCGTGCAGCGCACGCGCGATCAGCTCACGGCCAAGACCGCGCAGGTCGATGCGCTGGCGCGCTATGCCGCGCTCGCGCGCGACCGCTACGAGGGCGGCTACACCAGCTACCTGGAGGTGCTCGACTCGGAGCGCGCGCTGTTCTCGGCCCAGATCGACCAGTCGAGCCTGCGCGGTACCGAGTTCGGGCAGATCGTGCAGCTTTACAAGGCGCTCGGTGCTGGCTGGCCGCTGCGCGCAGCCGGCATCCCGCAAGCGGAGCGCCGGGATCAGGCATCCACAACGGAGAGATGACATGAAAAAACGAGTGCTGGTGATGGTGGCGATGATTGCCATGGCAGGCGCGGCGCAGGCCCAGCCGGATACCAAGGTGGATGTCACGCGTGGACAGGGGACGGCCACGATGACGGGCACCGCCAAGGTGAACGCGACGATCACGAAAATCGACGCGCCCACGCGCACGGTGACCCTGAAGACGCAGACGGGCAAGGTCGTCGACCTGGCCGTGGGCCCCGAGGCGCGCAACTTCGACCAGCTCAAGGTCGGCGACAAGGTGGCGGTGGAATACCGCGAGGCGCTGACGCTGAAGCTGGAGAAGGGGAGTGGGCCGCTGTCGATGGAAACCAAGCCCATCGAGGAGCGCTCGGCGCCGGGTGCCAAGCCGGGCGGCGTGATTGGGCAGGAGGTGACCGTGGTGGCCGATGTGGTGGCGGTCAGCCCGTCCAAGCACACCGTGACGGTGAAGGGGCCCAAGGGCAATGTCATGGACCTGATGGTGGAAGACCCCGCCCAGTTGGCCGAGGTGAAGAAGGGCGACCGCATCAAGGCCGTCTACACGCAGGCCGTGGCCGTGAACGTGCAGGCGGCGACGAAGTAGCCCTGTCGCACCTATCGCACCTACTGCCATGTCGCGCCGCCTTGTTGTCAACCTCCGCGTCTGCGCCGGCCTCGCCCTCTGTGCGATGGCCTGGCCGGCCCAGGCGTACTTCGACCATTTCCTGAACAACACCATCGTCGGCCGGCTGAGCCGCCCGCAGACGGAGACGCTGGCCGACATCTACCGCAAGGCCTTGTCCGAGAAGGACGATGGCAGCAGTACGCCGTTTGAGCTGCCAGCGGACAAGGACGCGAAGGCCGCCGAAGGCAGCATGACGCTGATCAAGACCACCCAAAAGGGGGATCAGCGTTGCCGTCAGGTGAAGTCGGAGTTCCGGCAGGCCGGCAAGTCCGAGAAATGGACGGGCTGGTACTGCCGCAAGGGCGACGGCGACTGGCGGCGCACGCAGATGAAGCAGTAGCCGGGCCGTCCCTCACTTGGGTGATGCGCGCTCCGCATGGTGGACCATGGTCCAATACCGGCGCGTGCCCCGGTTGAATATCTTGTTCAGGAAGCGGTGTCCGCGCTCGGCGCGGACGCTTTGACCATCGTTACCCCCTTGCGAGGCATGCACCATGAGCCGACACGATACGTCGAAGCTGGCGAGCCTTTCGCCCTTCGAACTCAAGGATGAACTGATCAAGCTGGCCGGGAGCGTGTCCAACCGGCTGATGCTCAACGCGGGGCGGGGCAACCCCAATTTCCTGGCCACCGTGCCGCGCCATGGCTTCCTGCAGCTTGGGCACTTCGCCATGATCGAGTCGGAGCGGGCGTTCTCCTACCTGCCCGTGGGCGTGGGCGGATTCCCGCGCCGGGCCGGCATCGAGGAACGCTTCGACCAGTTCTCGCGCCAGCACCATGACGTGCCCGGCGTGGCCTTCCTGACCGGCGCGGTCTCGTACGTGCGCGACCAGCTCGGGCTGGACGGCGGCGACTTTCTCTACGAGATGTGCGAGGGCTTCATGGCCTGCAACTACCCGGTGCCGGACCGGATGCTGCGGCTCAGCGAAAAGATCGTCAAGCAGTACATCCGCCGGGAGATGATCGGCGCGCATCCGTTCGAGGGCGACTTCGACCTCTACGCCGTGGAAGGCGGCACGGCGGCCATGACCTACCTGTTCAACTCGATGCGCGTGAACGGGCTGCTGCGCGCGGGCGACACCATCGCGCTGGGCATGCCGATCTTCACGCCGTACATCGAGATTCCCGAGCTGAAGGAATACAACCTCCACGAGGTGAATATCAACGCCGACCCGGCGGCCGGCTGGCAATACCCGAACGAGGAACTGGACAAGCTGCGCGACCCCAAGGTCAAGGCGTTCTTCCTGGTCAACCCGAGCAACCCGCCCTCGGTGCGGGTGAGCGATGCCAGCCTGGAATACCTGGCGGACATCGTCAAGGAGCGCCCGGACCTGATCATCCTGACCGACGACGTGTACGGCACCTTCGCCGACAACTTCGTCTCGCTGTTCGCCATGTGCCCGCGCAACACCATCCTGGTGTACTCGTACTCGAAGTACTTCGGCGCCACGGGCTGGCGGCTGGGGGTCATCGCCACGCATAAATCGAACTTGTTCGATGCGCAGATCGCCGCGCTGCCCGATGCCGACAAGAAGGCGCTGAACGAGCGTTATTCGTCCATCACCACCGAGCCGGCCAAGCTGCCGTTCATCGACCGCATCGTGGCGGACAGCCGCACCGTGGCCCTGAACCATACGGCGGGGCTTTCCACGCCGCAGCAGGTGCAGATGGTGCTGTTCTCGCTGTTCTCGCTCATGGACACGGCGGACACCTACAAGGACACCGTGAAGCGCCTGATCCGCAGCCGCAAGGCCGCGCTGTACCGCGGCATGGGAGCGAAGGCCGAGGCCGTGGACGAGAACGTGGTGGATTACTACACGCTGCTCGACGTGGAGCGCGAGAGCCGCGAGGTGGGGCCGGAGTTCGTGAAGTGGCTGCTGGACTCGATCAAGCCGCACGAGCTGCTGTTCCGGCTGGCCGAGGAGGCCGGCGTGGTGCTGCTGCCCGGTGGTGGATTTGGGACCCAGCATCCGTCCGGACGGGTCTCGCTGGCCAACCTCAACGAAGAGGACTACGTGAAGATCGGCCGCTCGGTGCGCAAGCTGCGCGACGAGTACCTGGAGAAATACCGGGCGCAGGGCGGCAAGGTGGGCAAGGCGGATAAATCGGACAAGTCCGAAAAATCTGACAAGTCGGGCAAGGGCAAGTCAGGCAAGTAGCCGCCCGCACCCAGAAGAACAACCCGAAGGAGGTGCTTCATGAACTGGTTCGTGACGACCCTGAAAGCCTACCCGGAGATCTCGATCTTCCTGGCGCTGGGCATCGGGTACTGGGTGGGCGGCAAGAGCTTCAAGGGCTTCAGTCTCGGGGCGGTGACGTCGACGCTGCTGGTGGCGATCGTGATCGGCATCCTCGGCGTCAAGATCTCGGCCAACGTGAAGTCGGTCTTCTTCCTGATGTTCCTGTTCGCGGTGGGGTACGGCGTGGGGCCGCAGTTCGTGCGGGGCATCGCCAAGGACGGCGTGCCCCAGGCGATTTTCGCGGTGATCCTGGCGGTGCTGTCGCTGGTGGTGTCGGTGGGGGCGGCGATGATCGCCGGCTATGACCTCGGCTCGTCGGCGGGGCTGTTCGCCGGCTCGCAGACCATTTCGGCGTCGATGGGGCTGGCGACGGACGCCATCAACCGGCTGGGCCGCTCGCCCGAGGAAACCAAGGAGTTGCTGGACGCCATGCCGATTGCCTACGCGGTGACGTATATCTTCGGCACGGTCGGCTCGGCCATCATCCTGGCGCAGATCGGGCCGAAGCTGCTGGGCATCGACCTCGTGAACGCCTGCAAGGAGTACGAGCACCTGCTGGGCGCCAGTGACGATGCCGCCGGCACGCAGTGGCACAACTTCGAGCTGCGCGCCTACAAGCTGGCGCCCGACGCGCCCTACATCGGCAAGACCGTGGGCGATGTGGAGTCCCACACGCAGGCGGGCTTCCGGGCGTTCATCGAGCGCATCCGGCGCGACGGCAAGATCATCGAGACGGACCCGTCCACGGTGCTGCAGGCCGGCGACGTGGTGGCGATTGGCGGCAAGCGTAACCAGCTGATCGAATTCCTTGGCCCGCGCGGCGCGGAGGTGGAAGACCGCGAGCTGCTGGACACACCCACCGAGGGCGTGGACATCTACATCACCAACAAGGCCGTGGATGACAAGACGCTCGAGGAACTGGCGCACGAGCCCGGCGCGCGCGGCGTCTTCTTGAGGAAGATCAAGCGCGGCCCGACCGAGACCGTGATCCCGGTGCTGCCGAAGACCAAGCTGTATCGCGGCGATGTGGTCACGCTGGTGGGCCGCACGCGCGACATCAACGCCACGGCCAAGACCCTCGGCTACGTGGACCGGCCGACCACGGTGACCGACGTGGCCTTCATGTCGCTGGCGATCACGGTGGGCACGCTGATCGGGGCCATCGTGCTGAACGTGGGGGGCATTCCGCTGACGCTGTCCACCGCCGGCGGCGCGCTGATCGCGGGGATCATCTTCGGCTGGTATCGCGCCATCCACCCGACCTTCGGCCGCATTCCGGAACCGACAGTCTGGTTCATGAACTCGGTGGGCTTGAACGTGTTCATCGCCGTGGTGGGCATCTCCGCCGGCCCGGGCTTCGTCGCCGGGCTCCAGAAACTCGGCATCAGCCTGTTCCTGTGGGGCATCTTCGCCACCGCCGTGCCGCTGTTCATCGGCATGTTCATCGCCAAGTACGTGTTCCACTTCCACCCGGCGCTGCTGCTCGGCGTCTGCGCCGGGGCGCGCACCACCACGGCGGCACTCGGCATGCTCTGCGAAGCGGCCAAGAGCCAGGTGCCGGGGCTGGGCTATACGGTGACCTACGCGGTCGGCAACACGCTGCTGACGATCTGGGGGATGGTGGTGATCATGATTTTGGCGTGAGGGGGCCAAAAAAGGGGAGTGGTGCGGGATGCACTCGCGGTGCGGGGGATGGTGCCCGGGGTCGGACTCGAACCGACACGCCTTGCGGCGGGGGATTTTGAGTCCCCTGCGTCTACCTGTTTCACCACCCGGGCATTGGGCGGCGATACCCGGACGGGCATCGCGCGGCGATGAACCGCGGATTATGCCGSAAATCGCCCCGCCGAACAACCGCCCCGGGCTTGCGGTAGCATAGCGCGCAGCGCCGCCCGCTTCGCCCCCGTCCTCGTCGCGGCGTCCCCATCGGAGCACCGTGACATGTCAGACCAGCCGTCCCTGGCCAGCCTTGCCGAGTTGCCATCCCAGGACCCCGCGTTCTACGCGCACGCCTATAACAACCGCGCCCGGGTGCCGGACAACGCCACGCACATGGCCCGCTGGGCTGCCGATTCGGCGCTGGTGCGGGCTGCCGCGGCGTCGTACCTCGAGAACCTGCCCTATGGCGACCCGGCGTCGCCCCATGCCGACGACGAGCGCCTCGACTATTTCCCCGCCACGGGCGTGCCCGCCGGCACCCGTCCGCCGCTGCTGGTGTTCGTCCACGGCGGCTACTTCCGCGCGCTCGACAAGCGCGACCACAGCTTCGTGGCCAGCCTGCTGCCCCGGCGCGGCGTGTCGGTGGCGATCATCAACTATTCGCTGTGCCCGGCGGTCACGGTGGAAACCATCGTCCGGCAGGTGGTGCAGAGCGTGGCGTGGCTGTACCGGCAGGGCGATGCGCTCGGCCATGATCGCGACCGCATCTTCGCGGCCGGGCATTCGGTGGGCGGGCATCTGGTGACCATGCTGATGGCGGCGCTGTGGCCGCAGGTGGGCGCAGACCTGCCGGTGGGCCTGATCCGGGGCGGTCTGTCGATCAGCGGCCTGTACGACCTCGAACCGCTGCGCCGCGCCGACTTCCTTCAGGTGGACCTGCGTCTGACCGAGTCAGATGTCGTGCGCCTTTCGCCGGCCTTCCTGCCGCCCGCCACGCGCGCGCCGTTGCTGACGGCGGTGGGCGAGATCGAATCAAGCGAATATCACCGCCAGAACGCGCTGATCCGCGCCGCCTGGCCGGACAACGCGCGCGAGGACATCCCGCTGCCGGGCCGCCATCATTTCAACGCGATGGACGACCTGGCGCGCGACGGCAGCCCGATGCTGCGCGCGCTGCTGGCGATGATCGGCGGGATGTAGGGGAGGGCAGGCTTTAGGACGCGTCCGAGTCCGGCGCCTGCTTGTGTTCCAGCAGGCGCAGCAGCGACGACGTGTCGTCGCGTCCCCAGCCGTTTGCCATCATCTGGTCGAGCTGGGCCGAGGTGACGCGCATCGCGGGCAGGTCCAGCCCGATCTGGTTGGCGATGTCCTGCGCCAGCCCGAAATCCTTGGCATGCAGCCGCGATTCGATGCCGGCGGCGAAGTCGCGCGCCACCATCTTCGGCCCCAGCAGATCGAGCATGCGGCTGCCCGCAAAGCCCGTGGAGATCGCCTGGAACACCTTGCCGGTGTCCACATCCTGCGCGGCGGCAAAGCGCATGGCCTCGGCGATGCCCTCGATATTCACCACCTGGGCGATCTGGTTGCACAGCTTGGCGACCTGGCCCGCGCCGTGGTCGCCGATATGCGTGATCGACTTGCCAATCAGGTTCAGCAGCGGCCGCACGGTCTCCAGGTGCTCGGCCTTGCCGCCGACCATGATGGTCAGCGTGGCGGCCTGCGCGCCGGTCGTGCCGCCCGACACCGGGCAGTCGAGCGCGTGGATGCCGCGCGCCGCCAGCGACTGGGCAATCTCGCGCGTGACGATCGGCGAGATTGTGCTGTGATCGACGCAGATCGTGCCGGGCGCGGCGCCCTCGATCACGCCATCCTTGCCGAGCAGCACCGTGCGCACGTCTTCCGACGAGGTGACGTTGGTGAACACCACGGCCGCTCCGCGTGCGGCGTCAGCCGGCGTGAAGCACGGTTCCGCGCCGAGCTGGCGGGCCGCGTCGGCGGCCTCCGGGCGGCGTACGAAGGCCCGTACCGTGTGGCCGCCAGCAATCAGGTGGCCGACCATCGGCGCGCCCATCGCGCCAAGGCCAATAAATGCAAGGGTGGTCATCCGCGGTTCCTTATCCCCATCGTAAAAAAAGCCATGTGCCGCCGGCTTGGGCGACACATGGCGAGGATAGCCGAGGATGCCGCACGGCGCCACGCAGGGGCCTGCGCGGGCTCCGGGGCAGGGGCTCAGAACGGCAGTTGTTGGATGGCGCGCAGGATTAGCAGGGGGCTGTTGGGCCCTTCCTTGCTGCTGAAGGCGAACGCATGGCCGGGGCGCACGGCCTTCACGCAGAACGAGATCGTCTTTTGGCCAGCCGCGAGTGCGTTGGCCACCGCCGCGCTGACATCGATCTGCCGAGATTGCTGCACATGGTTGAGGTGAAGCCGTCCGACGAACCGGCCGCCGCACGCTGGCGCGTTGGCCATGGTCAGGGTGTCTTCGTTCCACGCTGTGTCGGTGACGAAGACCTGCAGGATATCGGCCGCCGTGCCGGTGACGTTGCCGCCATGGAGCATGATCCGGTACTCGGGCTTGAAGCGGGCGGGCAGGGCCTGCGCGCCTTCAGGGATCTGGAACTTCATGTAGAAGCTCAGCGGCGGCGTGGCGCCTTGCGCCGCCTGCGTGGCCAGTTTCACGTCGCGGCCGAATGTCGTGTGGACGTCATCGCCGCCGCTGACCATCGCGTTAGCCTCGGGCGCGTTGTAGTCGTACGGAATCTCCCGCGCGCAGGCGCGTTCCTTGTTGAGGCATTGTTCGGTCAGATAGTGCATGGCCTTGGGCTGCCAGCCATTGAAGAAGTCGGCATGCCCCGAATACAGGGGACCCCAGTTCTCCTGGGACACCTTGCCATGGGCGTTCAGCGTCGGGTCCTTCGAGAGCTGCGCATGCGTGAGATCGCGCACCTGGCCCAGCGCATAGGCGAGATTGATGCTCAGGTGCGGCACGCGCACCGGATAGCCGACCGGGCAGGCGCCGCTCTGGTCGGCATAGGCCATGTTGTTGTAGCCGCCGTGATGGGAGCGCAGCGTCGGATTCAGGTTGATGCCGTCCCAGCAGGTGGGGAAGCTGATGCCGATGTTGAGTTGCGTCCCCTTCACCGGATCGGGCACGCAGTCAGTCGGGATGGTGTTGGTGTAGCCCCTGCGGCTGCCGGTGCACAGGAACGAGATGCGCGGGTTGGGCTGCGTGCCGGCGTGGTTGCCGGCCAGCATTTGCAGGCCGGTTGGCATGACACTGACCGGGTAGCGGTTGGAACTGGGCACCGCCACGTTCGAGTAGTAGGTCTTCTTGTAGGTGGGCGGCACGATCGTGCCGTCGGGCAGCTTCAGCGAGGGGGCCCAGTACGAGCTGGTGTCCGCAGCGTTCTCGCAGGTGGTGCCGGACTTTGCCAGCAGGTCGGCGCCCGTGGTGTAGGCGTCTGCCGCCGTGTTGCCGAAGAAGTCATGCCGCATCGCCGTGCCCGGCCGCTTCGGGTGAACGATGGGGTCGTCCGCCAGCGTGTGCGAGTACAGGCAGAGCGCATTGGCGCGGCCGTCGCGCAGGGTGCCCTGCGCCATTGCGGAGAAGCTGGCGGCCAGACCGCCCGCCAGCACAAGGGTTTTGAGACAGGAAGCGTGCATCGGTCGTCGTGGTTGTCGGAATGGCTGCCTGACAGGATCAGGCGCGGCCGATTCTAGCGACGACGGACGCAACGAATCGTCTCAATCTCCTTGTTCTTGATGCACTTGAATAATCAAAGTTTTTGCGAGGCCGCGAGGCGCCACAGCGAGGTCACCTCGGCCTTGCGGGCCTGGTGCAGCGGATCGTCCGGATCACTCGCCTTGGGATGGCGCGGGCGGATGTCGGAGCGGCCCAGCACCTTCAGCCCGGCGTCTTCGATCCAGCCCAGCAGTTCCTCGCGCGTGCGCAGGCCCAGATGCTCGGCGAAGTCGGAGAGCAGCAGCCAGCCCTGGCCGGCCGGCTCCAGATGCTCGGCAAGGCCGGCGAGGAAGCCGCGCAGCATGCGGCTCTCGGGATCGAACACGGCATGCTCGACCGGCGAACTCGGTCGCGCGGGCACCCAGGGCGGGTTGCAGACCACCAGCGGGGCGCGGCCAGCCGGGAAGAGGTCGGCCTCGACCACTTCCACCTGATGGGTCAGACCCAGCCGGCCGAGGTTGTCGCGGGCGCATTGCAGCGCGCGCGGGTCCTGGTCCGTGGCCACCACGCGGCGCACGCCGCGCTGCGCCAGCAGGGCCGCCAGCACGCCGGTGCCGGTGCCGATGTCGAAGGCGAGCTTGTCCGAGGGCAGCGCTTCCTTGGCGACGAGGTCGAGGTATTCGCCCCGCACCGGCGAGAACACGCCGTACCACGGGTGAATCCGTTCGCCCAGCACCGGGATCTCGACGCCCTTCTTGCGCCACTCGTAGGCGCCGATCAGGCCGAGCAGTTCGCGCATCGAGGCCACATAGGGCGCCGTGGCCGGGCCGTAGACCTGCGTGCAGGCCTCAGCCACCTCGGGCGCGCGGCGCAGCGGCACCACGTGGCCGGCGTCGAACGGCAGCAGCAGCATGCCCAGCGTGCGCGCGCGTTGCGACTGCGCCAGCCGGTGCTTGTGGAACGCCTCGGTCATGTTGGCCGGCGGCTTGGGCGCGCGCTTGGGCTTGCGGTCGGTGCGGCGGGCCATGGCCTGGAGCAGCTGGCGCGCGTTCTGGAAGTCGCCGCGCCAGAGCAGGGCCACGCCTTCGCTGGCCAGCCGGAACGCCGTGTCGGCGGGCGTCTGGTCATCGGCAATCACCACGCGCTTTGGCGGCGGCAGGCCGGCCTCGGAGCGCCACAGCGCGCTGCGCTCGGCGCCGTCTTCGGTCCAGTGGATGGTGGGGAGGGAGGAGGAGTCAGACATATCTATATAGAGGGAGGCGTGCGCCACATCGGCAGGCAATCTTAAATGTGCCGATTACAGCTCATAGGCCTCGTGATCGCCCGACATCGCCTGTTCCACGAGCTTGCGGTTCAGGGTGGGCGAGAACAATTCGATGAAGGTATAGACGAAGCTGCGCAGATACGCGCCCTGTTTGACGGCCAGATGGGTCACATTGGTGCCGAACAGGTGGCCGACCGGGATGCCGCGCAGGTTGCGGTCGCGCTCGGCATCGAACGCCACACCGGCCACGATACCAATGCCCAGGCCGATCTCGACATAGGTCTTGATCACGTCTGCGTCGATGGCCTCGAGGATGATATCCGGCTCCAACTGGCGCAAGGCGAATGCCTTGTCAATCTTGGGGCGGCCCGCGAAATTCGGATCGTAAGTGATCAATGGGTAACTTGCGATGTCCTCGAGCGCGATGTGCTTCTTTTCCAGCAAGGGATGGTCGGGCGGCGTGATGACCGTATGCGACCACTGGTAGCCGGGCAGCGACACCAGGCCCTTGTCCCCCGAGATGCCCTCGGTGGCGATACCGATGTCGGCCTGGTCGTGCAGGATCATGTCCGCGATCTGCGAGGGGTTGCCCTGCTGGATCGACAGCCGCACCTTGGGGTAGCGCTTGGTGAACTCGCCGATCACGCGCGGCAGGGCATAGCGCGCCTGGGTGTGCGTGGTGGCGATGGTGAAGTTGCCTTGATCCTGGGCAGCGTAGTCCTTGCCTACCCGCTTCAGGCTCTCCACCTCCTGCAGGATCTTCTCCACGGAGGTCAGGATGCGGCGCCCCGGCTCGGTCAGGCTGCGGATGCGCTTGCCGTGCCGCGTGAAAATATCGACGCCCAGCTCCTCCTCCAGCTCGATGATGGCCTTGGAGACGCCAGGTTGTGACGTATATAGCGCTTTTGCGGCTTCGGTCAGGTTGTAGTTCTGACGGACGGCCTCGCGCACGAAGCGGAACTGGTGCAGGTTCATATAACTCGGTGCGTATAAACAAACAACTTCTTATTAGTTTGAGATATGAGGCCAGTTTATTACGATTTTCGAACTTTGTTAAATAACGGCCTGCCCGTATTGCGTCCGCGCCCAGCCTGAACCCCGGCGAAGCGCGGAAGTGACGGAAAAGGCATTGTTGAGAACCCCCCGAATGTCCCTTGCGTATACCGCTTCCGGTCTGCTGGTAGGTATCTTGGTCGGCCTGACCGGGGTAGGCGGGGGTTCGCTCATGACGCCGCTGCTGACCCTGCTGTTCGGCTTCTCGCCGGCCACGGCGGTGGGTACCGACCTCGCGTTCGCTTCGATCACCAAGGGCTTCGGCACCATCGCGCACCGCGCCCATGGCCACGTGCAATGGCAGGTGGTGCGCCGCCTCTGCATCGGCAGCCTGCCCGCCGCACTGGTCGCCATCCTCGTACTCAAGAGCGCCGGCGAGCTGGACGCGCGCTGGCTGCACGGGATTCGGCTGATGATCGGCGTGTCGGTGCTGCTGACCGTATTGTCGCTGCTGTTCCGCAAGCAGATGCTGGCCTGGCTCGAACGCAACCCGCGTTTCCAGCTGGAAGGCCGCCGCCAGGTGGTGGCGACCGTGGTGGTGGGCGCCGTGATCGGCGTGCTCGTCACGGTGTCGTCGATCGGCGCCGGCGCGGTTGGCGCCACGCTGATCCTGTTGCTGTACCCCCATATGAAGCCGGCCGAAGTGGCTGGCACCGATATCGCCTACGCCGTGCCGCTCACGGCGGTGGCCGGGCTGGGCCACGTGTGGCTCGGCACCGTCGACTGGAATTTGTTGCTGGCGCTGCTGGTGGGCTCGATCCCCGGCATCTGGCTGGGCGCGCAACTGTCCCGGGCGCTGCCCGAGCGGCTCGTGCGCGCCGCCCTGGCCACCACGCTCACGCTGGTCGCCATCAAGCTCGTTTCCTAAGCATTCAACGAATACTGAACGGACCCACACCATGTATCAGTACGATCAATACGACCAGCGCATCGTCCAAGAGCGCGTTGCCCAGTTCCGTGACCAGGTGCGCCGCCGCCTCTCCGACGAACTGACCGAAGAGGAATTCCTGCCGCTGCGGCTGCAGAACGGCCTGTACATGCAGCGCCATGCCTACATGCTGCGCGTGGCCATTCCGTACGGCCTGCTGGCGTCGAAGCAGATGCGCATGCTGGCACATATCGCGCGCGAGTACGACCGTGGCTACGGCCACTTCTCCACGCGCCAGAACATCCAGTACAACTGGATGGACCTCGAGCGCGTGCCGGACGTGCTGGCCGACCTCGCCAGCGTGGAGATGCACGGCATCCAGACCTCGGGCAACTGCGTGCGCAACATCACGACCGACCACTTCGCCGGCGTGACGCCGGACGAGACCGTGGACCCGCGCGTGCTGGCCGAACTGCTGCGGCAGTGGAGCACCTTCCAGCCAGAATTCGCCTTCCTGCCGCGCAAGTTCAAGATCGCGATCTCGGCCTCCGCCAACGACCGCGCCGTGGTGCAGGTGCACGACATCGGCATCTACGCCTACCGGAACGCCGCCGGCGAGACGCGCCTGCGCATCCTGGCCGGTGGCGGCCTGGGCCGCACGCCGATCCTGGGCACGATCATCAAGGACGACCTGCCGTGGCAGCATCTGCTGACCTACGTGGAGTCGGCGATTCGCGTGTACAACCGCTACGGTCGCCGCGACAACAAGTACAAGGCGCGTATCAAGATCCTCGTGAAGGCCATCGGCGCCGAGAAGTTCGCCGCCGAGGTCGAGGAAGAGTGGCAGCACAGCAAGGACGGCCCGGGCACCATCACGCAGGACGAGTTCGCCCGCGTGGCGCAGTACTTCACTCCGCCGGCCTACGAGAAGCTGGCCGACACCGACGCCGGCTACGAGAAGCACCTGCTCGAGGACAAGGCGTTCGCGCGCTGGGTCAGCCGCAGCGTGCACGCCCACAAGGTGCCGGGCTATGCCGCCGTGACGCTCTCCACCAAGCCGGGCCCCGTCTCGCCCCCGGGCGATGCCACGGACAAGCAGATGGAAGCCGTGGCCGACCTGGCCGACCGCTACGGGTTTGGCGAGCTGCGCGTGGCGCACGAGCAGAACCTGGTGCTGCCGGACGTCAAGAAGCATGACCTTTTCGCCCTCTGGCAGGAAGCGAAGCAGGCCGGCCTGGCGACGGCCAACATCGGCCTGCTGACCGACATCATCGCCTGCCCGGGCGGCGATTTCTGCTCGCTGGCGAATGCCAAGTCGATCCCGATCGCGCTGGGCATCCAGGAGCGCTTCGACAACCTCGACTTCGTGTACGACCTGGGCGAGATCTCGCTGAACATCTCCGGCTGCATCAACGCCTGCGGTCACCACCACGTGGGCAACATCGGCGTGCTGGGCGTGGACAAGGACGGTTCCGAGTGGTACCAGGTGACGCTCGGCGGCGCCCAGGGCAACAACACCGCGCTGGGCAAGGTCATCGGCCCGTCGTTCAGCGCCGAGGAAATGCCCGACGTGGTGAGCCGCATCATCGAAACCTTCGTCGCGCACCGCGTCGAGGACGAGCGCTTCATCGACACGTTCGCCCGCATCGGCATCGCCCCGTTCAAGGAACGTGTGTACGCCGACAAGCAGCGCGAAGAGCGCGCCGAAGCCTGACGACCCCGGAGAGACTGAACATGGCAAAGATTATTCAACTGCAACGCGACGCCGCCGACCTCCGCCCCGTGATCGTCGAGGACGACTGGACCGTGCTGCGCGCCACCGAGACCGAGCCGCTGGACGACGCCCGCGTGGCCGCCGCCGCGCAGGGCACGGACGCCGTGCTGTTCCCGCTGTCGGTGTGGAAGGCGCACGCAGCGCTGCTGGCCGGCCGCGACAAGGCCATCACCGGCGTGTGGCTGGCTCCTGAAGACGAGCCGGGCGATGCCGAGGCGCTCTTCGACCGCGTGTCGCTGGTCGCCGTCGATTTCCCGGTGTTCCGCGATGGCCGCGGTTTCTCGTCGGCCTACCTGCTGCGCACCCGTTACCACTGGGACGGCCAGCTCCGCGCCATCGGCGACGTGCTGCGCGACCAGCTCAACTTCATGAAGCGCTGCGGCTTCGACGCCTTCGCGGTGCGCGCCGACAAGAACATCGACGACGCCATCAAGGGCTTCACCGAGTTCACGGTGGCCTATCAGGCATCGGTGGACGAGCCGCTGCCGCTGTTCCGCCGCAACCGTGCGGAAGTGACCGCCCGGGGCGCCGCATGAGCGCAGTGATCTCCGACATCCCCGTGGTGGAGCTGGGCGCGCCGGTGTCCGGCCTGCGCCCGCCCGCGCTGTGGACCCAGCCGGTCTACACGGGCACGGTGGAGGCGCTGGAAGCCAAGGAACGCGCGCTGGCCGAGCGGCTGGCCGAGATTGCGGGCCGCTTCTTCCGCGCCCGCTTCGCCACCAGCCTGGCTGCCGAGGACATGGTCCTGACCGATGCCATCCTGCGTGGCGGTGACGCCGTGCGCGCCGGCATCCGCGTGTTCACGCTGAACACGGGCCGCCTGCACGCCGAGACGCTGGCCGTGCTGGATCAGGTGCACACGCACTACGGCTACGCCATCGAGCAGTTCACGCCGGACCCGGAAGCGGTGGAGAACTACCTGAAGAACCACGGCCTGAACGCGTTCTACGACAGCGTGGACCTGCGCAAGAGCTGCTGCGGCATCCGCAAGGTGGAGCCGCTGAACCGCGCGCTGTCCCACGCCGATGCCTGGATGACCGGCCAGCGCCGCGAGCAGGCCGTCACGCGTGCCGAGCTGCCGTTCGAGGAGCTGGACGAAGCGCGCGACATCCCCAAATTCAATCCGCTGGCCGACTGGACCGAGGCCGAGGTCTGGGCCTATCTGGTGCGCCACAACGTGCCGGTGAACGCGCTGCATGCCAAGGGCTACCCGAGCATCGGCTGCGAGCCGTGTACGCGCGCTGTGAAGGCTGGCGAAGACGTCCGCGCAGGACGTTGGTGGTGGGAGAGCAAGGACTCGAAAGAGTGCGGGCTCCACGAGCAGAACATCAAGCATTGAAGTATTGAATCGAGGCCGAGAACGACATGGGCATCATGAACGACATCGCAGAAGCAGGGGTTGAACACCTGCTCCAGGTCCAGAACGACCACCTCGACCGGCTGGAAGCCGAGTCGATCTACATCATCCGTGAAGTGGTGGCCGAGTGCCGCAACCCGGCGCTGCTGTTCTCCGGCGGCAAGGATTCGATCGTCATGCTGCACCTGGCGCTGAAGGCCTTCCGCCTGGGCGACCGCAAGGTGGAACTGCCGTTCCCGCTGGTGCACATCGACACCGGCCATAACTACCCGGAAGTGATCGCCTTCCGCGACCAGCGCGTGGCGGAACTGGGCGCGCGCCTGGTGGTGGGCCATGTCGAGGATTCGATCAAGCGCGGCACGGTGCGCCTGCGCAAGGAAACCGACTCGCGCAACGCGGCGCAGGCCGTGACGCTGCTGGAAACCATCGAGGCGCACAAGTACGACGCGCTGATGGGCGGCGCCCGCCGCGACGAAGAGAAGGCCCGCGCCAAGGAACGGATCTTCTCGTTCCGCGACGAGTTCGGCCAGTGGGACCCCAAGGCCCAGCGCCCCGAGCTGTGGAGCCTGTACAACGCCCGCATGGCCTCGGGCGAGCAGATGCGCGTGTTCCCGATCTCGAACTGGACCGAGCTGGATGTGTGGCAGTACATCGCCCGGGAAAACCTGGCCCTGCCGCCGATCTACTATGCGCACGAGCGCGAAGTGGTGCGCAAGAACGGCCTGCTGGTGCCAGTGACGCCGATCACGCCCAAGCAGGACGGCGATGTGAGCGAGGTGCTGTCGGTACGCTTCCGGACCGTGGGCGACATCTCCTGCACCTGCCCGGTGGCCAGCACGGCCGCCAACCCGGTGGACATCATCGCCGAGACCGCGGTGACCGAGATCACCGAGCGCGGCGCCACCCGGATGGACGACCAGACCAGCGAGGCGTCGATGGAGCGCCGCAAGAAGGAAGGCTACTTCTAAGCCGCAGCCAAGGACCACACATCATGACTAGACAAGCATCTCACCAGGGCCTGCTGCGCTTTATCACCGCGGGTTCCGTGGACGACGGCAAGAGCACGCTGATCGGCCGCCTGCTGTATGACAGCAAGGCCGTGCTGTCCGACCAGCTGACCGCGCTGGCCAACGCCAAGAACAAGCGCACCGCCGGCGAACAGATCGACTTCTCGCTGCTGACCGATGGCCTGGAAGCCGAGCGCGAGCAGGGCATCACCATCGACGTGGCCTACCGCTACTTCTCCACGGCGCGCCGCAAGTTCATCATCGCCGACACGCCGGGGCACGAGCAGTACACCCGCAACATGGTGACCGGCGCCAGCACGGCGCACGCCGCCATCGTGCTGGTGGACGCCACGCGCGTGACCGTGCAGGGCGGCCGTGCCGAACTGCTGGCCCAGACCAAGCGCCACTCGGCCATCCTGAAGCTGCTGGAGATCCAGCACGTGATCGTCGCCATCAACAAGATGGATCTGATCGAGTACGACGAGCAGCGTTTCAACGAGATCCGTACCGCGTACACCGAACTGGCCGCGCAACTGGGCCTGAAAGATGTGCGATATGTGCCGGTGTCGGCGCTTCGTGGTGACAACATCGTCCACGCCAGCGACGCGATGCCGTGGTACTCGGGCGAGCCGCTGCTGCCGCTGCTGGAGGCCCTCCCAGTCGAGGAGCCGGCCCCCGAGGGCGACGCCGCGCTGCGCTTCCCGGTGCAGCTGGTGATCCGCCAGGACGGCGCCCAGTCGGACGATTTCCGGGGCTACGCCGGCCGCGTGGAAGCGGGCACCGTGCGCGTGGGCCAGAAGCTGCGCGTGCTGCCGGCCAACCGCGACGCCGTGGTGGCCGAAGTGCTGACGCCGAACGGCGCCGCCGACTCGGCCAACGCGGGCGACACCGTGACGGTGCGCCTGTCGGAAGACGTCGATGTATCACGCGGTGACATGTTCGTCGCCGCCGACGCCGCCTCGGTCTCGGCCAAGAAGCTGCAGGCCGACCTGTGCTGGTTCGACGACGAATCGCTGAATCCGTCGCGCAAGTACGTGCTCAAGCACACCACGGCCAGCGTGTTCGCGCGCGTGTCGGCGGTGGATCGCGTGCTGGACGTGCACACGCTGTCGCACGAGACCGGCCGCCATGACATCCGCCTGAACGACATCGGTTCGGTGCAGTTGTCGCTGCAGAAGCCGATCGTGTGCGATGTCTACGGCGATAATCCGGCGACGGGCGCGTTCGTGCTGATCGACGAAGCGACCAACCACACGGTGGCGGCGGGCATGATCCGTGCGTATAGCTGACATCGACATCGTCAGACGGCAAGTAGAACAGTGAGCGAGATGACCCCGCATCAAGACAAACGGACCGGACGCGTGACCCTGATTGGTGCAGGCCCCGGTGCGGCCGACCTCATTACGGTGCGTGGTGCACGCCTGCTGGGCGAGGCCCAGGTGGTGCTGCACGACGCGCTGGTGTCGCCCGAGATGCTGGCCTGGTGCCCCCAGGCGCAACTCGTGGAGGTGGGCAAGCGCTGCGGGCAGCGCAGCACCGCACAGCTGTTCATCAATCGCCAGATCGTGGACCTGGCCACTAAGTACGAGCGCGTGGTGCGCCTCAAGGGTGGCGACCCGATGCTGTTCGGCCGCGCCGACGAGGAACTCCAGGCGCTGGAAGCGGCAGGCATCGAGTATGAGGTGGTGCCGGGCATCACGGCAGCGCTGGCGGCCGCCTCGGCCATCCGCAAGCCGCTGACCAAGCGCGGCGTCTCCCGCAGCGTGGCCTTCGCCACCCAGGCCAAGGCGGCCGATGCGGTGGACGTGGAAGCCGACGTCCGCGCCGACACCATCGTCTATTACATGGGGCGCGACCAGGCGGCCAACATCGCCGCACAGCTGATCGCCCACGGCAAGCCCGCCACGACGCCCGCATGGGTCGTGGAAGCGGCCACCACCCCGAAGCAGCRCAGCCACCAGTTCACGCTGCGCCAGATGGCGGCCGGGGAGGCTGCGGCATGGATGGACCCCGTGCAGCCGAGCCTGCTGATGATCGGCGAGGCACTGGCGGATCGGGCGACGGAATCCGTGGAAGAGGCTGGGGCGGACGAACCCCATCACGAGCGCGCCGCCTGAGTCTTGGCGGGAGGCGTATGAAAAAGCCAGAGCGATGAACTGACCCCCAGAAGTTGGACGGTTGATGGCTAGGCCGGAAAGGGCTGAGTCCTGTATTGCACGGGACTCAGCCCTTTTAGTTTGAGCTTGATGCGGTCATGATTGTAGTAGTGAATGTATTGGCGCAGTCCATCCTGCAGTTGCT